>DATLNN010000024.1:0-5178 GCA_035536695.1 Pyrinomonadaceae bacterium
GGCTTTGTTGCCATCTATCGACATATGCCTTACCTCAGCGGGTTTTCTCGAGAATTTCCTTGGGATGGCGGATCAGCGAACAGCGATCAGCGAGATCGCATCGCGATACGGCTGCAGTGTCGTCGGCTGTACCAATGGGTCCGCCGGCTCGATCCTTTGGTGCGGTAATACCTTTATCCAGACCAAGGCCTTCGACGTGCCGGGAGGCTGCGCCGATACTACAGGTGCGGGTGATGCGTTTCGAGCTGGTTTTTTGGCAGGCGTGCTCGACGGGCTCAACGTCGAGGATGCCGCACGCATGGCAAATGCCGTCGCGGCACTAAAATGCCGATCGTCGGGAGCACGAACGGGACTTCCAAACAGATACGAGGTCACCGCATTGTTAGAAACAGATCAGCGTCTTGAATGTAACAGCTAGGCCCGAGATCAGAGCTTATCTTTAAAGAACCCCGTAACAAGGGCCCATGCATCGTCCGCGGCCGATGCGTCATAGACCTCTGGCCGGGTGTCGTTAAAAAAAGCATGGTCGGCATCGTATTTGACGGAGTGGATGGGAAGCTCGAATCGCTCGGCCGCATCCTCGAGCGCAGCCACTTTCTCGGGGGTTATCCAGCCGTCACGTGTTCCCGAGATAAAGATCGTAGGGGTTGTCAGGCCTTTCAGTGTGGCTTCATCCGGAATGTCGCCGTAGAAGGGCGCGGCGGCGCTCAAGCCGTCAAGTTTACATGCGGCAAGGAGCGCGAATGTTCCGCCCATGCAGTAGCCCGTAATGCCGAAGTGGGATACGTCAAAAGCAAGGGCCGCAGCCGCGATGGCGTTCTCGATAGTATCGAGACCGTCGTCGCTTTTTAGCTCATTCATCATCCTCGATGCCTCGGTGCTGTCGGTCGCGACGCGGCCACGATAGAGATCCGGTGCGATCGCGGTAAAGCCCTCCGCGGCGTAACGAGCCGCAATGTCTTTGATGTGGTCGTTCAGGCCCCACCATTCGTGTATGAGAATGACGGCTTTGCCATTCGGCTGGTTCGGATTTGCAACGTGCGCGGTAGTTGGCCCGCCCGCTGTATCGAAATGAAGTGTCTCGCTCATATGACGGACATTATAAATGAGCGGCCGGAGAGTCGGAAGTGCTCTTCCGGCCGTTCCTTTAGAAAAATCGCAGTGTGTAGCTAAACCTCGCGCCCCGGCCTGCCTCCGGCGCGAGGCTTTTGATAAATGACAGATGGTTCCGGTAAAGCCGATCTGTCAGATTAGATGTCGCGATCGAGAACGTGTGCGCAGTATGCTGGGTGGCATACGTATACGACGCGTTCAAGTTGAAAAGGCCATAGCCCGCGGTCGGCGTTTCCAGCGAGAAGATGTCGTCCGCCTTTTTTGCCCCGACAAAGACAGCTTCCGGGCGTACGCTGAGGCCCTTATATCTTAGGTCAAGGCCCGCCCGGACGCGCGCTGGGGTGATGCGCGGAAGAGGTATGTCGGCCTCTCGGAGCGTGGCCTTTACAATGTCGGCGACGAAGAAGGCTCCGAGCCAGCTTCTGAAATCGCCGTCCACCGTGATGTCCGCCCCGATAAAGCGTGCGTTCGACTGCCGATACGCGCCGATCGGAAGATTGTCTTCGACATCGACGTTGCCGTCGTCGTCATCGTCCTGAGGGGCAAGGAAAATGAAATTGTCTATGTGATATACAAAAAAGCTCCCATTAACTCGCAGCCGTTTGACTCGCTGCCGCAGGCTCAGCTCAAGCCCTGTCGAGCGCTCGCGCGCGAGCCCCTGGTCACCTATCTCAAACGTGACCGTTCCTATGTGGGCCCCCTCGTTATAGAGTTCTTCAAGGGCCGGCGCCCGGTATGCGCTCGTTACGTTGGCGATGAAAGAAGTTCCCTCTGCCAACCGGAACTTGACCGCGGCGGCGGCCGAAAATCCCGTAAAGTCACGGCCGACATATCGAGCTGAGTTTTCAGGGTTATAACGATTGGTCTCAACACGGGCCCCCAGCTGAAAAGCGATGCGATCCAAACCGATCTCTTCAAGAGCAAAAACCGCAAAGTTATTCTGCCGAACGCGCCCGTCGACGAGCTGTTCGGCTCCCTCGGTAAGGTAGTTGCGGCGAAAACCTTCGAAGCCGAAACGGCCCGAGAACTTTCCATAATTTGCGTGTTGAAATAGGGCGCGATAAGAGAAGGTATCATTGAAGAAGTTGGTGGCGACCTCGTCCACACCATCGGCTGTCTCGATCTCCTCGTGGCGGTATTTTGTGAAATCGATATAGAAATTACCGTCGCGGATCGGACCCTTGAGTTCGCGGAAACCGCCGCGAAAGCGATAGTTGTTGCGCCGCATTCGCAGATCTATTTCTTCATCCGGTTCCTCCGGCAGCGTTCGGCTAAACATGTCGCGGATCGCGAATGGATCGTATTGGCCGTCAGCATTGAGCAGCGAGCCTTCTTCAAACAGTGGGGCGTATGGAACTCCATAGCGGCGGCGGTCAAGGCTAAAGCTGCCGACGACAAATCCCTTGTCCGCGTAATAGCCGATGCTCGATGTGCCCCCGTAGCTGCGGGAGGCAGAGTTTGGTATCCGCCCCAGAGGCGTGCGAAAATCGCCCTCGCGGAGGAAGTTGCCGTGATTGTGGAATAGAAAGTTTTTGTAGCCGTACTCGACTGCTCCCGACAGGCCGCGCTGACGGTTGTTTGTCGCACCGAGGCCCGTAAAATTACCGCGAAAACCCTGGTGGGCGTCATGCTCGTCGTTCGTGACCGCGTTGACGACTCCGCCGATCGCATTTGACCCATAGAGCAGCGTTGCCGGGCCCTTGATCACCTCGAGACGTTCGAGGTTGAGTGTATCTATGGGCTCGCCGTGGTCGCCGGATTGAGAGGCGAGCGAACCGTTTCGCGCCCCGTCCTGCAGGACCAGGACACGATCGCCGTCAAAACCCCGTATTACAGGGCGCGACGTGCCCGGCCCAAACGACCGCTTCCCAACCCCGGACTCGCGTTCCAGGATCTCCCCAACACCCGTCGCGGCCTGTTCCCTAAGCTGCGTCGACCCGACCGAATTTACCGACTGAAAGGACTCGAAGACAGATTCTTCGGTCCCGGTCGCTGTTACTGTGACCTCCTCGCGCAACGCAACCAGACTCATGGAAAAATCAGCAACAACTGGCGCTGCAGTAACGGTTACTGTCTGCGTTTGATCAGAAAATCCCTCGATATGAACTACCAGCGTGTGCGTACCGGCCGGAACGTCGGCAAACTGATACGTGCCCTGATCGTCCGTCTGGACCGATCGCCGAAGATTTTTTATTTCGATGGTGGCCCCGTGTAATGCGGAGCCGTTGATACTGCTAGTAACGGTGCCTCTGATACTGCCCGAATTTTGCGCGTGGGCGGCCATACACGTCAATAGAAAAAGTGCCGTAAAAAGAATTATCTTGTTCATTATTTCACCTCAATAGACTCTTGCGGCCTGAGGGCCGGAACGTGTAAAGACTCCGCGTAAAACGCGGTCATGATCAACGCAATTATGTTCAGATCAAGAGAGTTCGGGAGGATGAAAGGGAGGACTGACGGGCCGGGAAAGGCCATGAGAGCAGGAGAAATCGAGGCAAGCTGGGCAGAACTCTGCGAGTTCTAAAGGCAAATTTGAGAGGATATCCTGCGCGCCATTGTGTTGGATAACCTGGCGGCCCGCGTCCTGAGATTGTTGATCCCTCCGCCCGCTATCGTTGCAGAGGATGAGCGTGTCACAGGGGTCGCCGTGTTTTGTATCTGAGGCAGAGATGGACGCAGCATTGTCGGATCTTGGGGCCGCCTCGATCACAACATGCGATCCCCATTCCGCAAGGAGTAGTATCAGAAAGGCACCGGCCAAGAGGGGCCGCCACCTTTTCTTCGCTGTTCGATCCAAACTCAGCACAATGCCCTTAATATACTAAACGATGAGTCTGCGAGCAATACATGCGCCCGCATCGAGACGGCAATGGCGACAGGGAACTACTTTAGTTCTTCCTGGATAAGCGACCGGAGATCGGCTTCGCTAAAGCGGGCCAGTCGTCGGCCGTTGACGAAAAAGGAGGGCGTTTGCCGGACGCCCAGACTCTGGCCGTCTCGGCGGTCACGCTCGATCTTTGCGGCATAGCGGTTTTGCTTGATCGCGTCGGCGACCTTGGCTGAGTCGAGGCCGAGTTCCTGCGCATACTTTTCAAAAAGCGCCGGGATATCGGGTTTTGGCGCGGTTGCCGGAGCCCCGTGGCGTTCACCCCATTCGGACTGCTTTCGAAATAACAATTCCTGAGCCGGCCAATATTTACCCTGTTCGAGTGCGGCCTCTAGGAAGTTTGCGGCCGGAATCGAATTCGGATGCAGCGGCATATATCGAACGACGAGCCGGATGCGGCCGTCGTGATCAGCCATTATCTTTTTAACGACCGGGCCAAATGCGGCGCACGATTCGCATTCGGGGTCGAGGAATTCAACGACCGTTACCTTCGCATCGGCGGGGCCGAGCGAGGCGCTGTCGTCACGGACAAGCGCGGGATTTGCCTGTGGCCGGCGCTCGCTCTGAACCGAGCTGCGGTAATAATATGAACCGATTATGGCCGCGGCGATTATTGTCAGGGCGATCACGGCGAGGATCTTGACGTCTTTACTCATAAAATTTTATTCGCGATTTGATCTGTCCAATACCAGGCACACCGCGATGGAAGCAAACGCGGCCAATCCCAGGAGCGGGATAGTGATGAAGCCTAGCCATTCCAATTGCACCGCGTTGCAGGGAACGCCCTCGGTACACGGAGCGATAGTCTCGGGGATAACACCGTAATAAAGGAGGTTGTGGTACACCGCGATCGCCAGTCCGATCAGGCAGAGCGGCAGTGCATAGTAGTTTACACGCGAGTCGCGAAGCAGAATGCCGGTCGCGAGGATGACGACAAGCGGGTACATCGCGATCCGTTGATACCAGCACAGAGCGCAAGGCGGCAGCTGCATCACCTCGCTGAAAAACAGGCTGCCGACCATAGACGACACCGCGATAAACCATGCCGAATAAAGCAGAAAGCCGTTTTCACTTAGCCCGGGCCTTTTCGCGGCTGCAGTAATATCGTCCATGAGATCAGACCCAACATCACGATCGAACGCAAAGGATGAATGTAGCACCCGGCGTTTTCAGATGGC
>DATLNN010000025.1:0-9861 GCA_035536695.1 Pyrinomonadaceae bacterium
ACGGTAACGAGCGTCTACGACAAGACCAGCCAGTCGCCCGACTGGAACATAGTTGCCGGCACCCCGTCAAATACGGGTCCGGTAGGCGATTTCGTCATCCCGAACAATACAGGTTTGGTAGCGGCCCTTAACTCGCCGATATCGAGTAGAAACGCGAGGGATGGCGATCGATTCTCGATGACCGTTACGTCGCCTTCACAGTATGACGGGGCGGTTATCGAAGGCCGTGTTATCGGCGAGCGTTCTGGTGTAGTGTCGGGCCGCGCGACGCTGTCATTCAACTTTGACACGATAAGGCTTCGAAACGGACAGACGTACCGGTTTGCCGGGATCGTCGAACAGGTCCGCGAGTCGGATGGCGATATCGTGAGCGTCAATAATGAAGGAACGGTTCGCGACGACAGCCAAACCAATCGGACCGTCACGCGGGCCGGTATTGGAGCCGTTCTGGGGGCAATAATCGGTGCCATCGCAGGCGGCGGATCCGGTGCAGCTATCGGAGCCGGAGTCGGCGCCGGAGCCGGCGCGGGAACGGTTGTACTTCAGGGCCGCGACAATCTCGAGTTGGGTTCGGGTACGCTCTTCACCATAACGGCGACGTCACCCGCCAATATTGCCGTGCGATGACGCCGTTCATCGGCGGTTAGGTTAAGCAGAGCAGCTGGTCCCTTTCGTAAAAAAGGGGCCGGCTGTTTCCCCATGTACTGACAGTCTTCTGTCGTAGCGGGGAGGCCAGGGAAGGTCACCTACAAATCCCACGGGGCGACGTAGTTTCCCTTTCCACCCCTTCCGAATGCCCCTCGTCCAGAGCGTATAAGTCTACCCGCCGAGATTCGCCAAACTACCGCAACTCTAATTGAGCTAAGATCGTTGTCTGCAAATGACCACGAAAGCGTTTACCGGCCGGATGAGGATAACTTGGAGAATGAGAGTGAGAGAGAGAGTGCAGAGTGCTTCACTCGCCTCCAGTCATGGGGGAAGAACTTAGGACTTGAAAGCCCATACGCTAACGAGCCATAGGAATTCAGGTTCCCCGGAACAGCTGAGGTGAGAGCGGATCCACCACAACTATCTCCCGGGCCGGTCATTGAACGATGTTATCAGTGTCAATCTCTCGAAAAAAAAGCCGCCGTAAGGCAGACAAATTTTCTAGCGACAAAGCCTGAATATACTCTGGCTCAAACCCAGCCGCGCTGCTCGGGCGCTCTCTCATTTTGTGAGTGATTAGAAGACGGGCTTAACTACCGCGAGTTGGCGTTCGCCGCTTGGCCGGGCGTTTGGATATTGCCCTCGCCCGCCGCACCAAGAAAGAACACCGCGAATAAGATGCCCGCAATGATCACAAAGGCTCCTATCGACAACAATGCCCAGTTGACGCCACGAAAGGCTTTTGCCGTATCTTCTCTGACCACCACATCCTCGCCGTCGCGGTGGATTACTTCTTTAGACATGCTCTTTTGCTCCCGTAAAATGGGATTGGCGGGGAGCCGAGTGACATATTAGTGGATGTCTAAGGTGTGATTGGCTCCCCGCCATATAAGGTCAGGATATAAGGTGTCCTGACTTTTCGCAACCGTTTGGGAATGATTGCTGATAAATTGTTTCGGGCTTAGAGCCCAACCGCCGCGCCTAACTCGGCGTAGCAGGTACACGCAGACTCCTCGACTTTGCGCCGGTCGCGGATCGAGACGCCGCCGCGTGAATAGTTGATCAATTTCGCCGTCCTCAGTTCCTGCGCGATACATGTGATGCTGGGGCGGTAAACGCCCAGGGTCCGCGCGATCTGCTCATGGGTTAACGTGAGCGTGCTCCGGCCGCATCGGTCCTGGAGCATCAGCAGCCAGGTGCAGAGCCGCTCTTTTACCGAGTGGTACATATTGCAGATCGCTTTCTGCGATATCTGCTTGATGTAAAGATCGACAAAGCGGCTGAGTCCCATGCGGAGATTCTCGTTCGAGCGGAGCAGGCGTTCAAATGTAACAGCATCAAGCCGTTTGGCTGTACCGGCCTGCGAAACTTGGGTGCAATTCGGAGCCCTGTGCGAGTCAGAGAACATGGACGAAAGGCCAACGGCTCCCTCGCGGCCCGTCACGGCGATCTCCACCATGCGCCCGTCCTCAAGAATCTTGAATTCGGAGACGACGGCGGTATCCGGGAAATAAACAAAGTCCAGCCGGTCGTCTTCCTGATAAAGGAATTGTTCTTTGGTCAATACAACCTGCTTCAACGACGGAGCAAGAATGCGTGACACATCGTCCGGCAATCCTGTCAAAATAAGATTCGAGGTCCCTTCCGCGGCCGCTAACGGAGCCCGACGGTGAATCGGCCGTCCCATGTCGGCCCCGCGTGCGGTAACCTTTCGCGATAAGCCTGTTCCGGTGACCCAGCCACTATGATCGTCTGAGTAGTTTTGCGTCGTTTCTCTAAAAGTCATTTCCGTGTCCTCCAATATCCTTCGATCAGTCCGCCTATTTGTGGGATAGTCACTGTGTGATGAAGAGTCTCTTAGAGTTTCTTTTTTGAGCAAGGAACCCGAAAACGGGTTCCTTGCTCATCCCCCTTGAAAGATTGGTCAGGCGACCCCCTGTGTTGTTTTTATCGCTCCATCACTAGCGAAAAGAACTGATGTGCCCAACCAACAACTTGATTATGCAAACACTGCGAAAAGTAAGATATCGGGAAGTTGGAAAATTTTTGTAGGGAAAAACCCTAGTGGATTAGGGATAGAAGTACGCACGCAAGTGCGATCCTAGGTTGGCGAGATATGTCTCGTGCTGGTACCTTCTGCCGGGTATTTGCAGTCTGTCGAATTTGGAACGCACCTCAATATCCAGTGCACACTCATCTGCCAAGGTGAGCTTCACGCAATGCGGCCGCAAGGATCTTGATCCAATGCCGCGCTTTTGGAGGTCGCTGTTCGCAGCAATCAGTGATCGAATGGTTTCAATATTTTGGTCAACAGGATAAACTTCTCAGCTGGCGGCTTTCCAGATATCTAATGAGCACTTCCGCGAAACTATGGTTGGGGTTTGGACTGCTTACCGGCCTGTTAATGATATCGAGCGGTGCGATCATTCTGCGGGTCTGGGGTGCCGGCGCGCAGGTCTCTACGATGTCAAACGTGGACCGTCCGCGAATGTCGGCGGCGCGGCAGCTGGAAACAGCGGTTGTGGGATATGCACTTGCCGTCAGGCACCGCTTTCAGGAGCCGCGCGGAATAGCATCAACTGATGACGCGATCAGGGCTGAGAGTGCCGCGACGCACCTGGGCGAGTACGAACGTCTCGCCGTTACACCTCGCCAGGCCGAACATGCGGAGCGTTTTGCAGCCGAATGGCGAGAATTTCATCGGCTGGGCCAGGCTATACTGGCTAGCGATGCTCCCGGCACCGGCGCGATGGAGTCAGAGCGATTTTACAGAATGCGGCTCGGTCTCGAAAATCTTCTAAACGATATCCAGGCCGACGCTGTCGCCACCTATGACGCGAGCCGTGATGCCGCTCTTGCCGACGTCGAGGCGGTGTATCGTCTCGCGTTGATCTTTCTTGTCGGCGGAACGATCATTGCCGTGTCGGCCAGCGTGATCATCGGCCGGGCAATCGTGGGGGCTGAGGCGCGCAAAGCGGCGATGTTCGAGACCGCCCTGGATTCGGTGATCAGCATCGACCATCGGGGCATCGTGACCGAGTTTAATCCCGCCGCCGAGGAAACTTTCGGCTACACCCGAGCGGATGTGATAGGACGTGAATTGGCCGAATTGATCATACCCGAGGAGATGCGCGAGGCGCACCGCCGGGGTTTGGCCCACTACTTAAAAACTGGTGAAGGCCCGGTGCTCGAACGCCGCATCGAGATTTCGGGCCTCCGCGCCGATGGGTCGGAGTTTCCTGTCGAGCTGGCGATAACCAGGATCCCCGTGGGCGGCATGCCGCAATTTACGGCCTATCTGCGCGACATCACTGCTCGCAAGGCGGGCGAAGACGCTATGCTGAAGGCGCGGGAGATGCTCGAGCAGCGAGTCGATGAGCGCACAACTGAACTAAAAGAGTCGAACCTGGCGCTCGAACGAAGCAACAAAGATCTCGAGCAGTTTGCCGCCGTGGCGTCGCATGATCTTCAGGAACCTCTGAGAAAGATCCAGGCCTTTGGCGACCGGCTGCGCGAAAGATCGGGTGACGAGATCGGGGAAGAGGGTCTGTACTCTCTGGAACGCATGATCGATGCGGCCTCGCGCATGCGAGGCCTGATCGAGGCGCTCCTTACTTTTTCACGCGTGACGACGAAAGCTCAGAGGTCAGTTCCTGTGGATCTGGGGGCCGCGGCGCGAGAGGTAGTTTCCGATCTGGAAGCGCTCATTCATAAGACCGCCGGCCGGGTAGAGGTCGGTGCGTTGCCGACTATCGCGGCCGATCCGCAGCAGATGCGGCAACTTCTGCTGAATCTGATCGCCAACGGTCTAAAATTCCATAAACCGGGTGTTCCGCCGGTTGTTCGGGTCGAGGGCCGCATGCTTGCCGTTGACAGTGAAAAGATGTGCGAGCTCTCGGTTAGCGACAACGGCATCGGCTTTGACGAACAGTATCGCGAGCGAATTTTCGAGGTCTTTGAGCGTGTGCATAGCCGGCAGCAATACGAAGGAACGGGAATGGGGCTGGCCATTTGCCGCCGTATCGCCGAACGACACGGAGGGACGGTATCGGCGAACGCCGGTGAAGACGGCGGAGCCACTTTTTTGGTAAAATTGCCTGTTCGACAGCCGGTGAGATAGCCACGCCGAGATAACGGTGCATGCCGGCACGGAAGCGTAAGATTTGATGGCGATAACAAGGAGGCGCAGGGGATGAGTAAACACGTAAAACCGGTTACCATATTACTCGCCGATGACGATGCTGACGATCGCCTTATGGCGCGAGAGGCTTTCGAAAAGAGCGGTTTATCGAACGATCTTCGCTTTGTAGAGGACGGCGTCGAGCTCATGCACTATCTGAAGCGACAGGGCAAGTATTCCGATCCGGCGAGAAGCCCTCGTCCCGGGCTGATCCTGCTCGACCTGAACATGCCAAAAAAAGACGGCCGCGAGGCGTTAAAAGAGATCAAGGGTGATCCAGATCTGAAAAACATCAGGGTTGTGATCCTCACAACGTCTAAAGCGGAAGAAGATATCGATAGCACATACGCCTTATCAGCAGCCTCTTACATAACCAAACCGGTCACCTTCGCCGGCCTGGCCGAGGTCGTTAAGGTACTGGGCAAATACTGGCTCGAGATAGTTGAGCTCCCGAATTACGAACATGAGCGCACCCACGCATAATGCGGCGATCCGCATCCTCATGGTTGACGATGATCCGGACGATTACTACCTCACAAAAGAGTTGATCGCCGAGATCTCGGATCATGAATTTAGTGTGGACTGGGCCCGGGATTACGATTCGGGTCTTGAGGCCATCAGAGATTGCGGGCATGACGCCTACCTGCTGGACTATCGCTTGGGACCAAAAGACGGCCTCGAGCTGCTCAGGGAAGCGCTCGAGCTAGGCTGCAAAGGGCCGATAATCATCATGACCGGAGCAAGCGACCGCAAACTGGCGCTTGATGCGCTCAACGTCGGTGCGGCTGATTACCTTGTTAAGGGCAGTTTTGACGCGGTCGGACTCGAGCGCACGATCCGTTATGCTATCCGGCATGCCTTGTACGCTGTGGAGCTTGAAGATAAAGTGCGCCAGCGCACCGCTGAGTTAGAGAGTATCAATGCGGCGCTCAAAGAGCATGCGAGCGAGCTCGAGCGCTTTAACCGGGCCATGGTCGGACGCGAGCAACGTATGATAGAGCTCAAGCGAGAAGTGAATGAACTTTGCTTGCGGCTCGGGGAGGATCGTCGATATCCGCTGGAATTCGATTCAGCACAAGCATAATTAACTGCCGGCGGTTCCGAGCGGCTTGCCTGCCGATCCTTTCGGCGCAAGCCCGCCACTTAGCGGATTATGGCGGGCAAGCTCGCCGCTTAGCGGATTACGGAATAACCCTTTGCTGCAAGCCCCGCAAGGTATAAAATCGAACTGAACGATGTCAAAAACAGTTCCCCCACCAACGACCGGCGAGGCTCTTCGTGGCCTGCGCGCGAGAAATGCGGAGCTTCTTCAGAGCGAGGAAGATCTCACCGCTCGCAACGCGGAGCTTGTTCTGAGCGAGGCGGAGCTCGCCCACAGCTTCGGGCTTCTCGAAATGTCAAACGTCGACATCGTTGCCCAGCGGCGGGCAGCGCTGAATCTTCTGGAGGACGCCATGCGCGCCCGCGACGCCCTCCGCGAGAGCGAAGAACGATTCCGCACATTGTTCGAGTCGGCGCCGATGGCCGTTTTTGCCTGCGATCGCGACGCCGTGATCCAGCATTACAACAGTCACGCCGTCCGCCTTTGGGGACGCGAACCGGAATGCGGCGTCGAGCGGCACTGCGGCTCGATAAAGCTCTGGCTTCCCAATGGGACGTACCTGCCGCACACCGAGAGCCCGCTGCTCCAAGTCTTGCGCACCGGCGATCCGGTTACAAACGTCGAGGTCGATATCGAACGCCCCGACGGCTCACGCCTCCCCGTGCTCGTGAACTTTGCCGCGATGAGGGATGCGGAGGGCCAGATCTCCGGCGCGATCACGTCGTTCATCGATATCACCGAGCGCAAGCAATCCGAGCTGGCACTGCGGGCATCCGAAGAGCGCCGTAAACTGGCTCAGGAAGCCGGGAACGTCGGTATCTTTGACTCGGATATTATCGCCACCGAAACCTACTGGTCGGAGACCATGTGGGAGATCTACGGCGAGAAAGGCCGCGAACGAAATCCGGACGACCGTTTCTGGACCGATCACATACACGGCACCGACCGGGAGCGGGTCAAAGCCAACATCCGCGAAGCCGTAAATTCGGATAGCGACCGATTTACGGACGAATACCGAATAGTCCGTCCCGATGGGACCATTCGCTGGATCGAGGCAAAGGCGCGCATAATGCGTGATCAGAATGGTGTCGCGACACGAATGTATGGCGTTAATTTGGACATCACACTCCGCAAAGAGGCAGAAGAACGCATAATGCGGAGCGAATCGCAGCTCCGCATGGTGACCGACACCGTACCCGCCCTGATCTCATATGTCGACAGCCGCGAGAAGTATCGTTTTGTGAACAAGAAATATGTCGATTGGTTTGGAAAACCGAGGGAGAAGATCCTTGGCCGAAGCGTGGCGGAGATCATCGGGGCCCAGGCGTACCGGACGATCAAGCCGCATATCAAACAGGCCCTCGCGGGCCGTGAAAGCACATTCGAAACGGAGTTGGTTGTTAAGGGAATGGGCACCCGATTTGTTCGTGTCTCTTATTCGCCGGATATCGGCATTGACGGGCACGTCAACGGGTTCTATGCGCTGACAAGCGACATGACCGATCTTAAGCGCTCGCGGGACCTCTTGCGCTCTACCGAGGACCGGATCGGCCTTATCATGGAGAGTCTGACCGATTATGCTATTTTCTCGACCGATGGCGAGGGCCGTGTAGAGAGCTGGAACCGGGGGGCGGAGAGTATCTATGGATACAAGGCGGAAGAGATACTAGGCCTTAGCTCCGAGATCCTGTTTGAACCACAGGACGTCACGCGCGGCGTTCCGATAAGGGAAATGCGTATGGCGAGGCAGTCCGGCCGAGCATTTGACGAGCGGTGGCATGTCAGAAAGGATGGAAGCCAGTTCTTTTCAGCCGGCGTCCTTATGCCGTTGTACGTGGGCGACGCGTTAACCGGTTATGCAAGGGTCGCGAGCGACCTGACAGAAAAGCAGCGTCGGGCCGAGGAATTGCAGCGCGCCCATGACGAACTCGAAGCACGTGTTGCAGAACGAACAGCGGAACTTGCCGAGGCAAACATCGCCCTTCGCGAGGAAATGGGCGAGCGAGAGATCGCGGAATCGCAGCGGATCGATCTCCTGCGGCGCCTGGTTTCGAGCCAGGAGTCCGAACGGCGGCGAATAGCGCGAGATATCCATGATACTCTTGGCCAGCGTTTGACGGCCCTTCGGCTAAAGATCGCATCATTGCGACAGGACGCGGACGGGGATCATAAGTTTGCAGCACGCGTCGAGCGGCTCCAGGAGATCTCGGCGCGTCTTGACAGCGAGGTCAGTTTTCTCGCGTGGGAGCTTCGCCCAAGCGCCCTGGACGATCTGGGGCTGGCCGAGGCTCTGGGTGCCTATGTTAGTGAATGGTCCCGGCATTATGAGATCGCGGCCGACTTCCATTCGGAGCCGCTGCCTCATGAGGTGCTAAACCGCGAAACCGAGACCCATCTCTATCGCATCACCCAGGAGGCCCTCAATAATATTGCTAAGCACTCACATGCGGACAATGTGAGTGTTGTGCTAAAACGACGCGACGATGAGATTATCCTGATCGTGGAGGATAATGGCCGAGGCTTTGACCAGACAAGTTCAACGAAGAGGGCAGACGCCGGCAAAGGTCTGGGTCTTCTTGGAATGTCGGAGCGTACTCATCTCGTGGGCGGAGAGATTGAGATCGAATCTGCACCTGGTAAGGGGACAACGATCTATGCTCGCGTACCTTATTATTCAGGCCACCACGTAGATAATAAAGAAAATGACTGAGAAACTGCGGATCCTACTTGCCGAAGATCACCAGACGGTTCGCGAGGGCATTAAGCTGCTCGTCAACTCGCAGCCCGACATGGAGGTGATCGGCGAGGCGGACGATGGGGAACGCGCTATCAAAATGGCGATAGAACTGCGGCCTGACCTCTTGCTGATGGATATCTCTATGCCGAATATGAACGGCCTGAAGGCGACAAGGAGACTTCGCTCCATGTCGTCAGACATTCGCATCCTCACGCTCACGAGACATACCGATGACGGCTACCTGCAGCAGTTGATCAGCGCCGGAGCCAATGGATACGTTCTCAAGCAAAGCGCGCCGTCCGATCTCGTAAACGCGATCCGCACTGTCTGCTCGGGCAACTCATACCTTGACCCGGCCCTAACCCGCAAAGTGATGGGCGGTTATGCGAGCCGTGCGGGCAGCTTGCGCGGCGAAGGCAAGAGCGATCTTACCGACCGAGAGAACGAGGTGCTCCGACTGATCGCCTTTGGATACAGCAACAAAGAGATCGCCACGCAACTCGACCTGAGTGTTAAGACGATCGAAGCCCACAAATCCAATGCCATGCGAAGACTCGGCATTGCGAACAGGACGGATATCGTCCGGTACGCCATCCTGCAGAACTGGCTGCAGGATAATTGATCGCTGGTTTCCAACAAAGATGACACGCGAGCCACTCAGTATGTCGGTGCGCTCAAGCGCATTGTATGCAGGCATACCGAACCTGTTGGACATTTCTGACAGGATAGTTTCGTGGCCGAAATCTTGAGCGGTCGCGATCAAGGGGCTTGAGTAAGGTAATTAGGAATATGAAAACTGCTCAAAAGGAAGACAATCCACCGGATTAATTATTGCCTCGGCAGTGAGGCGACGGTACACGTTGGCGAACAACAACGGTGAACTGTATTAAAAAGAATCAAAGAACCGGCCGATCGTGGCCGGTTCTTTCTTTTATCCAGGAAGTTTTGGCAGGACGACCGCTAGGCAGCCGTGGTTTCGCCGCCGAGGATGGTCAGAACCTCCCCCGTGATATAACTCGAATCAGCATTCGATGCGAAAAATACGAAAGCCGGGGCGATCTCTTCGGGTTGGCCCGGACGCTTCATTGGGGTGTCGGCGCCGTGTTTTGCCACGTCGGCGGGGTCTTTATCGGCAACATTCAGCGGGGTCCATATCGGCCCCGGGGCCACGCAATTGACGCGAATACCCTTTTC
>DATLNN010000026.1:0-3658 GCA_035536695.1 Pyrinomonadaceae bacterium
GTCGGGAAGCGCGTACCAGCAGGTCATGGAGTTCGTCGCGAGCAAGATCTAATTCCCGAGTAACGGGATTCGGCTGAGATCTCAAATAATGCCGCGACACGGCAAGATGCCTTTCGAAATGGCCGGCCAGCGAATCAAACGCCGTTTCCGCATCTCCTTTCTTTGCAATATCAAACGCGGCCAGCAGCGCATCAGTTACCTTTGTCATTGCCGAAACCACGATGACGGGCCGTCGGTCGATCTGCGTCGATACAACGTGCGAAACGCGCTCGAACGCGGCCACGTCGCCAACCGACGTGCCGCCGAATTTCATTACGGTTGGGGCGTTAGTTTCCAAGCTACCGATCCTGCCAGAGAAGCAAGGTCATTCTACGACAGAATTCGGTCAATGAGCATTTTAGGGTCAACGATTTCCGGCACCCTTTCCCGTGGGATTATCGCCCTTATCCTTCCGCGCCGTGCCACCCGTGGCTTTGCCTCCGCTGACGCCGCCCGTTGTCGTGCCGGAGCCTTTTCCGGCCTTCGAATTGCTAGACGTATTCTGTCGGCCGGCAGCTTCGACGGACGACCCGGATTCATGCGCACGTCCCACGTTCCGTTTCTCCGAATCCGATTTACCCGGTCCGGCGTTATTTCCCTTTTCGCCCGGGTCCATGCTTCGCCCCTGCTTCTTTATCGTACCGCCCTTGCCGCCCTTTTCGCCCTGTCGCGGCGGGCCGTCCGTACCGAGTCCTGCGTTGAAGTTTTGTTTTGGCATTGTTCACCTCCATTGGTCAGGTTTAGCTTAACTGCCCGGCTATTTTTGGTGTGTCTGCGAGATTACGATAGCCATGACCAGGGGGAGCAGCGGGTTTCAACCCATAAGCACGGATCCGCCGTTGATATTCAGGATCTCACCCGTAATGTGACGTGACCAGTCCGAGAGCAGGAAGCAGATAGACAGGGCAATGTCGTCTGTGGTTGCGATGCGCTTTAAAGGGATCGAGTCGATCACACTTTGCTCATATGCCTTGTCATCGAAAGCAGGTCGTATCATCGCGGTTTCGATCCAACCCGGTGCCACCGCATTGACTCGTATCTTGGGAGCCAATTCAGTCGCGAGAGCCTTTGTAAACGAAATCTGGCCGCCTTTTGATGCAGAGTAATTTGAATATCCCGCCTCGCCTCGCTGCCCGGACGTCGAAGACACCATGACGATGGCGGCCGAATCCCGCTTTTTCATGGCCGGAACGCACACCTTTGTCATGGCCCATGCCGATTTAAGGTTGGTATTGATGACTTTGTTCCAAAGCTCCTCGGACATGTCTTCGATCGGAGCGCCGTCCCAAACGCCTGCGTTGCAGACCAGCAGGTCGATCCGGCCAAAGCGTTCGAGCGTCTGTTTTGCGATCGTTTGGGCGCCAACAAACTCCGATACATCCGCTCTGACGTGGATCGAACCGACGGCCTTCTTTTCACACATTTCTACCGTCTCCACCGCTTCGGAATCGTTGCTGAGATAGTTGACGACGACGTTCGCACCGCCCTGCGCAAGCCTCAATGCCGTCGCCCGGCCGACACCACGCGAGGCCCCGGTAACCACCGCGGTTTTGCCCGCGAAGAGGTTTGCAGGCAACGGAATACTGACGGCATTCTCACTCATAAACGAATGTTTTGATCACAGATAGTCACAGATTAGCACACAAGTCGGCAAATCTTTATAGCCGCCTACTGTGTTAATCTGTGGTTAATTTCACTTATGCACGACACTAATCTCTTAGAAGACCAGCCCATCGCATGGACGCCGACGCCGGACATCATCGAACGCGCGCGGCTAACAAAATTCATGCGGCAGGTCGGCGTCTCGTCGTGGAACGAGCTCTACGAATTCTCGATCCGCGATGTCGAAAAATTTACCGAGGAGGTTATTAGGTTTCTCGACATCAAATTCGACGCGCCGTACGAAAAGCTGCTCGACACGTCAGACGGCGTTGAATACCCGGCTTGGTTTCGGAGCGGGGACACTCTTGTCCCCAATGAGCCTGGAAGGCGGATCGCAGGTCTCGGCGGAGGAACCGCCGATGGGGACAGGAGTGTTCCCGCTACCTCGGCGGGCCTCAACATTACTGAAATGTGCCTCGATCGCTGGCAGACGGATGAGATGAAAGACCTGCCGGCGCTGATCTGGGAGGGCGAAGAAGGCGGCGCGAGAACGCTTACATACGCTGAGTTGATGAGGGCTGTCGAGGATTGCGCCGAGAAACTTTGCGATCTAGAACTCGGACTTGGCGACGCGGTTGGCATTCACCTGCCGATGATCCCGGAGACGGTTGTCGCCTTGCTTGCGATCAACCGGATAGGAGCCATCGCGGTGCCCGTATTTTCGGGTTACGGTATCGACGCCATCTCAAGCCGCATGGAGGCGGTAGAGGCCAAGGCCATGTTTACCGGCGACGGTTTTCCCCGCCGCGGCAAACCGTTCGACATGCTGTCCGTGGCCGCGAGAGCGGTCGCCAATGTGGAGACGCTCAAAAGCGTCATCATCGTTGAGCGAAGCTCCCACGCGGCCGACGACCCGCCCGCCTCCACCGATCACGTCGAGGCCCGTGAGCGTAAGCGCAATGACGCTCGGTATTATGATCATCTGAAGAACGACCTCTTTCTCGGCCGAAAGATCGCCCTCTGGGGCGTCGGTCGTGACACGATCGCATTTTGCGAGACGTCAACTCTAGCCCAGACCGCCGCCGAGGACCCGCTCATCATTCTTTACACCTCCGGCACCACCGGCAAACCAAAGGGCATTGCTCATACCCACGCGAGTTTTCCCATCAAGGCGGCCCAGGATATGGCGTTCGGAACGGATGTCGGCAGGGGCACACGGATCTCGTGGTATACGGACATCGGGTGGATGATGGGCCCATGGCTGATCTATGGGGCATTGATAAACGGTGCAACGATCTGCATCTACGACGGTGCCCCCGACTACCCAACCCCGGACCGCATGTGGGACTTCTGCGCGAAACACAAGGTCGAGGTGCTCGGTATTTCGCCGACCCTGGTACGCGGGTTGGCGGCGGCCGAAGAACGGAGCGGGGACACTCCTGTCCCCATCGGCGGGCTTTCAACCGAGACCTTGGCCGGATGTCGAAGCGACGTTCGTGGGGACAAGAGTGTCCCCGCTCCCTTTGAACGGCACGACCTATCGTCGCTTCGCATGTTCGCGTCGACGGGTGAGCCGTGGAACCCGGCCCCGTGGTGGTGGCTGTTCGAAAAGGTCGGCAACTCAAAGCTTCCGATCATCAACTATTCGGGCGGCACCGAGATCTCAGGCGGAATTCTAATGGGCAATCCGCTGCTGCCGATCAAGCCGTGCTCATTTCCCGCTCCGTGTCCTGGCATGGATGTCGACATCCTTGACGAAAACGGCAGATCCGTTGGTCCCGGTAAGGTCGGCGAGCTGGTTATTAAGCAGCCCTGGATCGGCATGGCCCGTGGCTTCTGGCAGGAGCGCGAGCGCTATCTCGAAACCTACTGGTCACGCTTCCCCGGCATCTGGGTCCATGGCGACTGGGCGATGCGCGACAATGACGGCCACTGGTTCATCCTCGGCCGCAGCGACGACACGCTCAAAGTAGCCGGCAAACGCGTCGGCCCGGCCGAGGTCGAAAGCCTCCTCGTC
>DATLNN010000027.1:0-4517 GCA_035536695.1 Pyrinomonadaceae bacterium
GGCATTCTTCTCGACCTCGTCATGCGAGCCGTCCACCGCGACGAGCAGTATGGCCCCGGCGTCACGCGAGAGCCCAAAAGCGAAATTCTCCTCGATCGCGGCAACGCAGAACTTGTCGATCACCTCCATCGCCATCGGGAGCAGGCCGTGCGGGGTGAAGCGGGTGAGCACCTTGCAGGCGGCCTCCATTGAGTCGAAGTTGGCCCGGACGGTCGAGGTGGCCTCAGGCAACGGTAGGAGTTTCAGCGTTGCCTCGGTGATAATGCCGAGCATTCCCTCGCTGCCGCACATCAGGCCCGTCAGGTCAAAACCAACCACGTTCTTGACTGTCTTGCCGCCTGTCCTAATGACCTCGCCGGTCGCGGTCACCACTTCGAGGCCCAGAACATGATGTTTTGTTACGCCATACTTGGGCGTGCGCATGCCGCCGGCGTTCTCCGCAATGTTGCCGCCTATAAAGCTGTCCTTGTAGCTGGCCGGGTCGGGCGCAAACATGAGGCCCTGTTTCTCGGCGGCCTGCTGAACTTCGATAGTGCGCATTCCCGGCTGGCAGATGGCGTAAAGGTCATCCGCGTTCAACTCGATCAACTTGTTCATCCGGTCGGTGCCAATGACTATGCCACCGTCGACCGGAACCGCGCCCCCGGTGTATCCGACACCACCGCCCCGGGCGGTTACCGGGAAGAGGTGCTCGTTGGCCAGCTTGAGAATATCGACCATCTCGGCTGTCGATTCAGGAAAAACCACGGCCTCGGGCGGGAATTTCTCCTTGACCGCGTCGGCGCCATAGGGCTCGACTCGGCTCGGATCGACCACTAGGTTTTCCGGTCCGACTATCTGGCCAAGCCGTTCAAGGACGTCGGGCTTCGAAGCACCTGTGACGGCGCGCCCGCGGGATTTGAAATGTATCGACTCGAACATTTTGCTGCGTTCGCGACCCGGTTCGGGGCTGGAATGATAAGTTATCAGATTCAGCTGATTTCTGCTAAACTCACACACATTCTCGATAGAAATACAGTCCAAGGAGCCACTGCAGCATGAGCCAAGAGGACAAGAACCCGAAAGCGCCCGACGATTACGAACGCGAACTAGATACGGATCTTGACGATAAGACCCCTGACAAACCAAAGGGTATCGCACTGCATACCAAGATCCTCATCGGCCTGCTCGTCGGGATCGTCGGGGGCCTTGTCGCAAACCAGGCGATGGGCGGCACCAGCCCCGGCGTTGCATGGACCATTTCCAATATCACCCAGCCCATCGGAACCCTTTTTCTCAATCTGCTGCTGATGATCGTGGTTCCACTTGTTCTTTCATCGCTTATTGTCGGCGTGTCCGGTATTGGCGACATTAGAAAGCTCGGGCGTATCGGGCTCAAATCATTTGGCTATTGCCTGATAATCTCGGCGATCTCAGTGGTCATCGGGTTGGTCTTAGCCAACACGATCCGACCCGGCGAGCGTGTCAGCCCTGAGACGGCAGCGCAGCTCAAAGAAAAATTCAGCAGCGGGGCGGCAACCGCGACAGAAGCCCAGCAGAAAGCTGCCGAGGCGGCGAAAAATGACTCACCGCTGATGCAGGCCGTTAAGACCATCGTTCCGCGAAATGTCTTTAACTCGATCGCCGGCGAGAACCCTAACATGCTTCACATCATGTTTTTCGCGTTGATCGTCGGCATCGCCATTACCTTAATGCCCGCATCCGTTTCCACTCCGTTTGTGTCGGTAATGGAATCGCTCTTTGCAATAACGTCAAAGATCATCGACATGATCATGAAGTTCGCACCCTATGCGGTCGCGTGTCTGATCTTCAACAACATAGCCCTGTTTGGCCTCGATCTGCTTGGCTCGCTCGCGTGGTTTGTCGTGACCGTCCTGCTCGGCCTCGGGCTGCATTTCTTTGGCGTTTATTCGCTCTCAGTTTGGTTTCTGTCGCGGATAAGCCCGCTCGACTTTTTTCGGCGCTCATGGACAGTTATTGTCACCGCATTTTCCACCTCGTCGTCGAACGCAACGCTTCCCACCGCGCTCCGCGTGTCGCATGAGAATTTAGGTGTGCCGAAGGAGATCAATAACTTCGTCCTGACCGTGGGAGCAACGGCAAATCAAAACGGCACCGCTCTATACGAAGGGGTGACCGTCCTTTTCATTGCACAGCTGGCGGGCGTCGACCTTACCCTCTCGGTTCAGCTGATGGTCGTTTATCTCGCCATCCTGGGCGGGATCGGTACTGCGGGTGTTCCGTCTGGTTCCATACCGTTTATTATCGGCATATTGGCGATGATCGGTATTGACCCCGCATTGATCGCCATCATTCTCGGTGTCGACCGGATCCTCGATATGTGCCGTACGACCCTGAACGTAGTCGGCGATCTGACCGCGGCCACGTTCGTGGCACGAAGCGAGGGATATGAGCTGCTGCAGACGGATAAAGCGGAGGCTACGTAATGTTCCCAATCGGTGACGATAATTCTGACCGTACGATCACGCCGTTCGTAAATTATGCGTTTATCGGCATCAATGTCCTCGTGTTTCTGCTGCTTCAACAGCTTGGCAGCAACGAGGCGTTTACCTATGCCTTTTCGCTGGTGCCAAAGGAAGTGACCACCGGCATCGATATCGTTGGTTCGACGCCGATCAGCGATGCGTTTGGCAACACGGGCGTCGTGCAGCATTCCGACACGCCGCTTCCGGTTTATTTTAATTTCCTCAGCTCGATGTTCATGCACGGCGACATCATGCACATTTTTGGGAACATGATGTTCTTGTTCGTTTTCGGAGACAACCTCGAAAATCTGCTAGGGCATATACGATATGGCGTTTTTTATATAGTTTGCGGATTCGCAGCTGCGATATCGCAGATCCTTATGGACTCCGGCTCGATCATCCCAATGCTGGGAGCGTCAGGTGCGGTTTCGGGCGTCTTGGGTGGATATATACTCCTGTTTCCACA
The DNA here is from genome assembly GCA_035536695.1 of Pyrinomonadaceae bacterium. Taxonomy (GTDB): domain Bacteria; phylum Acidobacteriota; class Blastocatellia; order Pyrinomonadales; family Pyrinomonadaceae; genus OLB17. The sequence goes on from DATLNN010000027.1 coordinate 2,953, forward strand.
GCGGCAGGTCCGGGCCGTAATATTTCATTTCCTCACGACCGTTCCGGCATTTGTTGCTCTTGGCCTCTGGATCGTCTATCAGGTAGTCCTCGGTTATTTGTCGTCATCGGCTACCGGCGGCGTAGCCTATGCGGCCCATATTGGCGGATTTATCGCAGGACTCGCCCTGGTCAAGGTTTTTGCCATCGGCCGTCGCGTGTAGGTTGAAGCTCCATCTTCCGGCGTGGTTATCAAAAAAAAACGAGCCGCCCATTATCTGGGCGGCTCTTATCTTTGTACTGCGATTCAGCAACTACTGCCTCTGAAACTCCGGAGTTCCCAAGACGAGGCTTACCACCTTAAAGACGTCCGGATTTCCCGACGGAGCCAAAAGCCTCGCCTGGCGGTTTTGACCGCCCGGCTGGCCGCCACGCATGTTCGGCACTTCGATCGCGGTGTCGCCTAGTTCAGCGCCGACCTTAACCTCGGGAAGCGGCTTTTCTAATTGCTTTACCAGGTTTGCCTTTGTGACGTCAGAGATCTCGCCGTCAAGGATATCAGCCACCGCCTTGTCCAGGATCTGCTTTTTATCCCCGGATGCATAGCTCTTCAGATCCACGCGGGTCCCGGGAATGCGGTTGCTGGCGATGGCAACGGCAAAATTTAGCCGTTCGAGCAACGCGCCGGTGTTGACCCAATCCTCGGCGGTGTCGGGGTAACCGGTCGGGGCCTGGTAGCCGTAAGGAACTTCGCCAAGCTTATTTAGCATTGCGACAAATGCGGGGCTCGCATTTGTATTTGCGCCGAGGGCCCGTACCGAACTTACCGCCAGTTCAAACGGAGATTTGATCTTCGTCCGGTAATTTTCTGGTGCAAAAAACTCCTTGTCGGTGAACAGCGCTTTGAGGGTGGCCTTAATGTCGCCCTTTGACTTAGTGAATGCGGCGGCCACACGCGCGACGAGGGCATCACTCGGCGTATCGCTGACGAATTTGACGGCCAGCTTGCGAGCGATGTGTTTTGCCGTCGATGGATGAGAGACGAGCAGATCGATGACCTTCAAGCCGTCTTTTACACCGCCCTCATCAACCTTCTGGCCAAGAACGGTCTTCGGGCCGGTCGCGTGCCAGCGTTCGTTGAAATAGAACTCGCCGCTCTCCAAATCGCCGGGCGCGCCCATCTGCTGCTGCAGCCGGTTGAGAGCGCGGTTCTCGTTGCCCTTTATCTCAGCTGCGGCCGCTCGCCGGTAGCCGCGGGGGTCGGCGATGGTCCATCCGCTAAAGGCCTTTGCGACCTCGAGGATGTCCTTTTGCGAATATCCACCGTCGACGCCAAGCGTGTGCAGCTCCATCAGCTCACGCGCGTAATTCTCGTTGAGGCCCCGCTGCGGACGCTTGGCGGCGGTCTGCATCTGTTTAATCCGGGCGTCAACCTGAGCATCCGTCAGGCCCTGGTTTCGCTTCATTCGCTCGCGTGCTCGCGGATTTTCGGTAAGCTCGCGCAGCCGCTGGGCATTCTGACCAGCGTTCTGAGTGTTTGGCGAGACAGATTCGAAATTATCGAGATAAAACAACATCGCCGGGTGC
>DATLNN010000028.1:0-4370 GCA_035536695.1 Pyrinomonadaceae bacterium
AGAGGTCTTTTCGCGCGAAACGGGCGAAACACAGAACCTGCTTCTATATATCTCACTGCTGGAATCGCTTCCGCTCGAGATCTGCAGCAATTTGTTTCCCGGTCTGCGGTGCTCGGCGGTACTGCCCGAATTGGCGCAAAAGAACATCTTTCTTACCGTTGCGGGCGATTCGCGGTCCAACGAAGAGTATCGCTTTCATCCGCTCTTTCGCGATTTTCTTCAGCGCCGGATTCGGTCGGAAATCGGCCAGGCGGGTGTTGCCGCCGAGCGAAACCGTATTGCCGAGAGGTTTCTTGACGACGGTCACTCGGAAATGGCCCTTCCCTTTCTTCTCGACGCGGAGAACTATGAGCGGGCGGCCGAGATCATATCGCTCCGTGGACACGAATGGATCGCCGCCGGTGCGATCACCTCGCTTGACGCGTTTGCGATAAAGATTCCCACAGAATTCCTCGAACGATTTCCTCGATCGCTTCTTCACATGGCCGAGATCGCCCGGTTGCAGGGCGATCTCGATGCTTCGAGCCAGCTTCTGCATCGTTCGGTAAGACTTTTGCGTAAGCAGAACGACCGCTCCGGCGAGGCCGAGGCGCTTCATTCGCTCGCCAGCCTTGCCCGCCGGAGGTCGAAACCGGACGAGGCTCTAAAGCTGCTCGGGCAGGCCGAAAAGCTTGTTCCCCGTGATTCGGAAACATACCTGAAATGTCTCAATACACGCGGCCTCTACCTTATAACCGAGGGCCGGTGGAGCGAGGCGGAACAGCAGTTTCGCGCCGCTCTCGAACTGGCCGAAACGCTCGCAAATGAAAAGTACGTGCGGTTGATAGCCCATAACCTGGCTCTGGCGCCCGGCTTTCGCGGTGATTTTGGCGAGGCGCTTCGGTGGTTCAATCGCATTTTTCGCGACGGCACACCAGACAAGCAACTGCCGCAGGAGGCCATCGGTCACCTAAATGTTGGTCGCCTTCATCTCTATCGGGGCGAGCTCGACAAAACCGAGACCCACCTGGACCGTGCGCTCGAGCTTAGCCAATTGTTCAATCTCAAATCGCTGATGCCCGAGGTTTTTGAGTCATACGCAAATTTTTATCGCGAAACCGGGGACCTTGCCCACGCGGCCGAATTTTACGAGCGGGCGCTCAACGCATACGATGCGGCAGGCGTTGATCTCGCTACCCGCGAGTTGAACGAGGAGCGGGCCAACTTCTTTTTGATGCGTGGCGACAGCGTCAAAGCACGAGGCCTGCTGGAGGGCGTGATCGAAGCGCGCAAAAAACTTCAGAATGAGCTTGCGACCAACACCGCCTTGCTGAGTCTGGCACGTGTCGACCTCGCCGAACACCGAACAGAGGGCTTGATCGAACGGGTCAGCGCTCTTGCCGAGTTTTTCCACGTGCAGAATCATTATTACGATGAAGCGGTTGCGTCGATGCTGCTGGCCGAAACGTTCTTTAAGCTCGGTAAGAAAAAAGAGATGGTCGCCCCCGTCCAACGGGTGTTAGACCTCTCGGCTCGGCTAGATTACGAATACTGGCTGAGGAAAGAGATTGGCCGCAACCGGACGATGTTCCAGTACGAGGACATCCTCGAAAAACTCCCGCCTGACCTTCGGGCGATAGTCGATAGTCGAGAACCGAAAGTCGAGAGTCACGCTATCGCTCCCGACTCCCGACTCCCGACTCCCGACTCTCCTCCGTCGCCTGTCACAGACCTCACGGTCAACGCCCTCGGTCACGTTGAGATTTATCGCGATCCGACAAAGCCATTTGCACCAGACGCGTGGACAACGCGACGAGCCCGCGACATTTTTTGTTATATTGCCACGCGCAAGAACCGCCGCGTGCCAAAGGACGTGTTGATCGAGGCATTTTGGGGCGATGAGGAATTCGAAGCCATCGAGAAAAACTTTCACCCCACGATCTCGCATATCAGAAAGGCCCTGAACAGCCGCCAGGCCCTCAAGCAAAACTTCATCGTATTTCGCGACGGCTCCTATCAGCTAAACCCTGAATTCTCTTACCAGATCGACACCGAGGATTTTCTAAGTCATCTTGCGGCCGCCGAGGCGGCCAAAAAAGACAAAAACGAAGCTGGCCTTCGGCTTAATCTGGAGTCAGCCTACGACCTGTATCGCGGCGACTTTATGGAAGGGATTTATGACGACTGGGCCGAGGAGCAGCGGCATTATTATCATGAACAATTTTCGCGGGTGCTGAATGCTCTGGCCAAGCTGTCTGTCACCGAAAAGCGCTGGGCCGAGGCCCTGAAATTCGCAAACCAGATTTTGGCGATCGATCCATATCGCGAAGATCTTCATCGCCTCGTCCTGAAAGTGCTCGCGGCCCAAAGCAAGCCGGCCGCTGTAAAGAAACACTATGAAGACATGACCCGCCAGCTCAAGGACGAACTCGGCATCAAACCATCCGCCGAAACGCGGCGTGTGTTTGATGAATTGACCAAATAGTTCAGAGCCCGCCTTCAGGCGGCCGGCTTCGACAAACCGCTCGGTCTCCGGACGACAAAACTCCGCCCGTACTCCCCGAACGAGATCGAGCTAATGCCGTTGCGAACGGTGCTACCGTAGGTCTGGCGGCCGGGGCGAAACTCCATGGTCACTTCGCCCCCGTTTTCAAGCGTTATTATGCCCGCATGGACCGCGGCCGTGCAGATCGACGAATCCGCGGTATAAACATCGCTTCCCCATATGATACCGGCCGTGCCGTTTTCAGGACACGCGAAAGTGTAGGTCTTGCCGGTCTCGCCCTTAAACGTAACCGCCGCAGTGGACCATGCGATCGGGGTCACCTCGTCGCGTCCGAGCTCGGGTGAGGCCGGTGGCTCGGACGGCGTCTCCGCCTGCACCGGCGCGCCCTCGGGCGAACGGGCCCGGCTCGGATCAGTTGAGCTGCCCTTGGATGTCTGAGTGTTTATGGCGGACGGCCGATCATTGCGAGGGTTTGCGCCCGACCCCCAAAATGTATAAGCGAGAAAAGCAGCGGCTACCGAGCCAATGAGCAGGACCAGCATCCCAGCCGCCACACCCCACATCACGGCGGTCCCTTTCGATGCTCTCTGCACGACAACCGTGGGCGGAGACGTTTCCCGCCCTTTCGGTATCACTACCGTCGGCTCACTGTCCGTCTCGATCAGCTGCGTGCCATCGAGCAGGCAAAACTTCAGAGTGCCGTCATTATATGTTTGATCGCATTTGGGGCACCGTTTCATAAGGTTTGGAGCATTTTTACGGGCTTAATACTACCAAATCCAACTTGCCATAGTCATCAAGGGGCGCCATTTACCCCACCGGTGCAAGCTCACTTATGTTATTGTATGCTCACGCAGAAACGACGACCGGAGGCCGCCGCACCTGGACGCACGAACCGAAAAACAGAAAATGCTGGGCGGCGAGCTGTACGATCCGGTGGATGAACAACTGTGCGCAGAGCGGCTGCGGGCCCGACTTTTGTTCAAGGCATTTAACGACACCCGCGACGACGAGCAGGCTGAGCGCGCTCGGATCCTCAGGGAGTTGATCCCTGCGTCCGGGGCCGACCTGTGGATCGAGCCGCCGTTTTATTGCGACTACGGGGGCAATATCCTGCTGGGCGATAAAGTTTTCTTTAACTTTAATTGCGTGATCCTAGATGTCGCCCCAGTTGTGATCGGCTCGCGTACGATGTTCGGCCCCGCGGTCCAGATCTACGCGGCATCGCATCCGCTGAGCGCGGCGGAGCGGCAGACAGGCCTCGAATTAGGGAAACCGATCGAAATCGGCGATGACGTCTGGGTCGGAGGCGGCGCGATCATCTGCCCGGGCGTTCGGATCGGCCCAAGGACAACTATCGGCGCCGGCAGCGTCGTTACTACAGACATTCCGGCCGACGTTTTGGCCGGGGGCAATCCCTGCCGCGTGGTTCGCGACATCAGCGGTCTATGACAAGGAGCACCGCCTGAAGAATCAGGGGTTAGAGCAATGCGGAATGGAAAAGCAAGATAAGCCGAAGGGGGGTTACAAAGGCGAGTTTACTCCAGCTCTTTTCCAGGCCAACAAAAGAGCGGAGGCGAGCCGCCCTTCCCGACTGTCATGACTCAAGATGGAAGGTTGAGATGAAAATTAATTCTAATTATGTTGATCTGCCCAACCCGCACGCCGCCGGCGTGATCCGCTCATTTGTAGCTGCTCCGCAAGCGGAAGGCGCGTACCCCGGCATTATATTCTATTCAGATATATTCCAACTGACCGGGCCGATGATACGGTCATGCATGCGTTTGGCGGGCTATGGATTTGTGGTTGCGGCTCCGGAAATATACAACCGTATCGAGCCGGCGGGCCTTGTCATGGAGTTTGACGACGAGGGTAAGAAGAGAGG
>DATLNN010000029.1:0-4893 GCA_035536695.1 Pyrinomonadaceae bacterium
GGGGCCGAAACCCTGTTCCCGGGTCTCGAAATACATTTTTCTCAAGCCGTCAGCCTCTTCGGCACGAAAACCGTAACGGACGCCGTCATATCTCGCCAGATTTGACGATGCCTCGGCGGTGGCGATGATGTAATAGACGGCGATCCCGTATTTCGCGTACGGCAGCTCGATATCTACGATGTTTGCACCAAGATCCCGAAAATCATCGATAGCTCTAGTGACCTTTTCGCGGACTTCAGTGTCTAGTCCTTCACCGAGGAGAGCCCGGGGCACGCCGATGGTCCTGCCGCGAATATCGCCGGTCAGGCCATCGGCGTATGGGGGCACGGCAACATCCGCCGATGTCGAGTCGAGCGGATCGCGACCGGCGATCACGGTGAGGACCTGAGCGATATCTCGCGACGTTTGGCCAAAAATACCGATATTATCGAGCGACGAAGCGAAGGCGACGAGACCGTAACGTGAAATGCGGCCATACGTCGGCTTCAGCCCGACAATACCGCAGAGAGAGGCGGGCTGCCGCACCGACCCGCCGGTCTCCGAGCCCAGGGCTACACGTACGACGCCCGAAGCAACGGCAACCGCCGATCCGCCAGAACTGCCGCCCGGAACTCGGGTCACGTCCCACGGGTTCTTGACCGCTCCAAAGGCGGACGATTCGTTGGACGAGCCCATGGCGAACTCATCCATGTTCGTTTTCCCAACGACGATGGCACCGGACTCATTGAGGCGTTCAATGGCGGTCGCATCATAATGGGCATTGTAGTTGTGCAAAATATGCGAGCCGCATGAAGTGCGCATGCCCTTCGTGCAGATATTGTCCTTGACAGCGATCGCCAGGCCGTTGAGCGGCGTTGCGCCGCCAGCATCGAGCTGAGCAGCACGCACAAGCGATCTTTCACGTTCTATCGAGAGGAACGAGTTTAGCTCAGGATTGAGCTTTTCGGCATTTGCGAGCACGTTTTCGATGTTGGAAACAATCGACATAAAGGTTTAACGGGATGAACTCATTCTACCATTCCTCAAAATAAAGAGCCGACCTGGCTGACCAGCCATCGATCGCCTGCCTTAACCAAGGAAATATCTACCTCTTTCTGCGTACTGATCTCGTCGGTCCGCCAAAACAACTGGACCTCGAAGACGGCTTTGTCAGCTTTCGACTCACACTTGCCGATCCTGAACGCGGTCGGCGGGGGATGCGAACCGGTGAAGGGGTCGATGACCGATCGCTCATTTAGGGCCTCGACGAGCTCGTTATAGTACTCGGGCGTGAGAAACCGTTCACGCGCCCTGAGGCCCTCCGGCGAAGGTGCCATGTCGTTAGCAAAGTGAAATGAATAGAACTGCCTTGCGAAGGTGCGTGCTTCAGTACACGCTGGTGATTCCAGGTTTGGAACACTGCAAGCGCCAGTGGCCAGTGCAAAGAGCAGGATGCAGAATTGAGGTACCCGTATATGCATTGCGGATTTGGCCCTCGCGCACTAGGCGAGAACTTTCGGCACTTGAAAGTGGCCGCTTACCGCCGAGGGAGCCTCCGACAACGCTGCATCCTGGGCGAGCGAACCGGCCGGCACGTCGTCGCGGATCGTCATGGTAGCCTCGCCTTCTGCGGTTAGGCCCCCCAGCATCGGTTCGATATCGCCCGTTTCCAGCTCGTTCAATTGCTCGACATACTTCACTATCTCCGCCATCTGCGGAGTATACATTTCGACCTCCGCATCTGAGATCTCCAGATGGGCTAGCTTTGCAACTTGTTTGACGTCCATAAGTCTTTGATTCGTTCGAAAACGTGCGTTAGCGGGGGCGGTACTGTCAGCATGAAGTAGCGCCCTTGGCAGGCCTGTATACGAGAGCCCCATCCTATCTGTGCTTCGCAAGACAAACGGCTGCGGCACCCATAAAGCGGGCCCTGAGGTCTTTATCCCCGATGGCGCCGGCCGCCTCTTCGAGCGACGGCGGAACGCGGCCAACCGGCTCGTCGGTCGAGCGGGTTGCATCCGACCGCCGCGCGGAACGGAGTGCGTCCGGACAAACGTGGAACTCGAGGAAGCGTACCACTCGACTGCCGGCTGCGCCTTTCATTTTTCCGATCAACTGTGGTTTCAGCCCGTTCAAATGACGTTGCCACATCTCATCCGAAACAGCCAGAGTTAGACGATTGGCCGAAAAATCGATCGGCTCGGCGTGCGCTCGAAGCTGTTCCCCTGCGCATTGCGACCATGCCGCAAAAACCAGCGCTGCCTCAGCCGTTTCATCTGTCCCCTCGAGCCCGTTGACGATCGACGGCACCGACGCAAATACATTTTCCATTTGTGACTTCGCTCTATTCATTCATATTCTAGTCGAGAATTTGACCAAACGCTAAATGCTCCAAAAAAGCGTAATGTTCATTTTGATAATTTGCTATGCTGTTTCTTCTCAGTGATTTCTACGGCTTCGATCGTGCTTTGTATAAGAGTTTTCTTGAGACAACAGCACAGAGGAAATACCCGAAGCTAACAGAGGAATTCGCAATGAACTGCTACCAGAGAATATGATCGAGCTTCCAAAACTCGTACTCGCGTCGAGCAGCCCCAGACGCATTGAGATCCTGACATCGGTCGGTTGGCAATTTACACATGAGGCTGCAGATATCGATGAGGGCGTTATAGACGGCGAATTGCCGGCAAGATACGTCGCGCGCCTGGCCCGGGAAAAGGCCGAGGCTGTCGCCAGCTCGCGTTCACGTGAGATCGTGTTGGGCGCCGACACTACAGTCCTTGTCCGAGACCAGATGATGGGAAAACCGGTCGATCTCGAGGACGCGCGGCGGATGCTGCGTATTCTCTCAGGCGACTGGCATCAGGTGTTGACCGGGATAGCCATTGTCCGCGACGGCGAATCCCGCTCGGCGGTCCAGGTTACCCGCGTAAGGTTTACAGAGATGACCGAAGCCGAGATCGATTTCCTTGCCGAGCGCGGGGATCCGCTCGATAAGGCAGGTGCCTATGCCGTTCAGGCGCAGGCGGCCCTGTTTATCGAAAAGATCGAGGGCGATTATTGGAACGTCGTTGGCCTGCCCGTCAGTCTGGTATATCGATTAATAATGGAGAAGGCCTTTGGAGCAGCTGAAGCGTGAGGCTGGAGCTGCTCCGCCGAATGGCGTTACAAGAGGCGGTCGACCACCTTTGAGATGGGGGCGGTCACGTCGTAGGTGGCATCCGTGGTGATGCCGCCAAACTGTTCTGACGCAACGTTTCCGTTCTTGTCGAGAATGACGAAAGTCGGGACCTGGTCGACCTTAAATCTTTTCAGGGTGAGCGTGCCATCAGGATCGTGCAGAACCGGCACGTTCAGCTTATTTGTGAAAGAAAAACGTCTTAGCATTTCAGTGCTCGCGTAATTCTTCGACCTTGGGTTCGCCGAGTCGGTTGCAACGAAATAGACGACAACGTCCTTACGGGCATATTTTTTTGCCAGTGCGTTTGTAAACTCAGCTTGCTTGCCCGAGAGCGGCAGCCAACTCGCTCCTATCGCAAGCACGACGACCTTGCCGGTGTGTCCCTCGACATTGACACGGGCGCCATCCAACGACACCAGATTTACCTGCGCCGTCACGGCATAGGCCGACGCACCCGCCAAGACTAATATTGCAATGAAACCTTTAAGAGTTTGCATAGTTTTTAGAAATGCCTTCGATGGCCCATTTCATAAGGATTAGATGCAACTTAATACCAAACTACTGCTTTCTGTTGATCACCACATTATCGATCAGCCGGACGTCGCCGATCTTGGCCGCGACAACGAGGAGTGCTTCTTGATCTCCAACTTTTTCCATAGGTTGAAGCGATTCGCGGTCTACGACCGCTGCGTACTCGACCTGGACGAGAGGCTCGGTGCCGATCCGATCGCTCACAATTTGAGCCAATTGGGACGGGTTTCGTTCGCCCTTTTTGAACGCGGCTTTCGCCTCCCTGAGTGCGGAGATAATAATCCCGGCCCTCGTTCGCTCGTCATCACTCAACCGGGCATTTCTCGACGACATTGCCAGGCCCGATTCCTCACGGACTGTCGGGACAACGACGATCTCCGTTTCAAAACCGAGATCGGCGGTGAGCCTCTTTACGACCGCTACCTGCTGGGCATCCTTTTGGCCGAAAAAAGCAAGATCCGGCCGAACAGTATTGAAAAATATCGTTACTACAGTAGCAACCCCACGAAAATGCCCGGGCCGCGACGCGCCTTCAAGCGATCTGGTCAAGCCCTCGACATCTACGTTTGTAGCGAAGCCCTCCGGGTAAACCTCGCGCCTTTCCGGAGCAAAGATGTAATCGACCTCATATTCGGCAAGCATTGCCGCGTCGGCTGTCAGATCGCGGGGATAGCCTTCAAGGTCAGACTTTTCATTGAATTGTTTAGGATTTACAAAGATCGAGACAACGACGACATCGCATCGCAAGCGGGCCTCCTTGACAAGGGCGAGGTGGCCTTCGTGCAATGCCCCCATAGTGGGTACAAAGCCAACACTTTTCTCCTCGCGCCTAAGCTTGCGCGAGATCGAGAACATGCGTTGGCGACGATTGATGATCTCCATTGTCGTCACTTGGCCGGATCGCGAGAAAATTCCGAGAGCAAGATCTCTTGAATCCGCGACTTGAGCGGACCGGCCTTCGTGCTTTCGTCAGTCCGCATATATCAGTTCGGCCTCAGAAAGGACGCTGTCGCGGATAAGAGGCTTAAGTCCGGCTTTGGGAACCAGATCAACTTTTGTGCCGAGCAGTTCTTCGAGGTCGATTTGCATTCTTGAAAATTCAAAAAGGCTGACGCCTGAATTAGGGTGAAAATTGACTAAAATATCGAAATCGCTCGTGTCATCAGAGTCGCCTCGCACACGTGATCCAAACAGCGAAAGCT
>DATLNN010000030.1:0-7001 GCA_035536695.1 Pyrinomonadaceae bacterium
CGAAATTATTTCATGCTGCCGAACGGTATAGGATACGTCGGTCTGACCGGCGGCTTCCAGCAGACGACCTCGGAAGAGCTGTCGCTTGCTCTGGCCGAACTGAAAAAACGCGGTATGTAGAGCCTGATCCTCGATCTGCGCGGTAACCCGGGAGGCATCTTAGAACAGGCGATAGCTGTCGTCAGCAAGTTCGTCCCGAGCGGGCAGACGGTGGTTTCTGTCAAAGGAGCCGGCGGCAGCGGGTCTCGCGATCTTCGATCATCGGGGGCAAACCCAGAGGGCTTTCCGCTGATCGTCATGATAAACGGCGGTTCGGCGTCGGCGTCCGAGATCGTCGCGGGAGCGATACAGGACTATGCTCGCGGGCTGGTCGTCGGTAGTGACAGTTTTGGTAAAGGGCTGGTGCAACGGGTTTTTAGGCTGCCGTACGGTACGGGTCTGACGCTTACGACTGCAAGGTACTATACGCCTTTCGGGCGTTCGCTGCAGAAGGATTATTCGAGCGGCTCTATCTATGATTACTACTCTCATGGGGACAAGGAATCTGTAGGCGAGGCCGATGCGGAGCCAAAGCCGGCCGGGATACCTGTGACGACCACGAACGGTCGAGTCCTGTACGGTGGCCGCGGCATCGAACCCGATATCGAGGTCCCTCCGCCTGAGCCCAGTGCGTTGCGCGGACGGATAAACGAGGCTGCGTTCTACTTCGTTCGCCAGCTGGTCGCGGGAAAAGTCGCCGGCCTCGAAGCCTTCAAGGTCGAGAAGCAGAATTTCAAGGCAACGCTCCAGCCGACCGAGTTTAGCGTCAGTGACCGAGTCTTCGAAGCGTTCAGTATACATGCCGTTTCGGACAAGAAGAATGGGCTGACGGTCGAGAACATAACTAGCCTGACCGAATACGCGAAACGCCGGATCCGGGAAGAGCTCGCTACGGCTAATTACTCGACCGAGGCGGGGATACAGGTCTTGCTGGAGGCCGATCCGCAGGTTCTAAAGGCAATTGATTCGATGCCCCGAGCTGGTGAGATGGTGGCTCTCTCCGCCAGAAATCGTTCTCTTCACGATTAGATCCAGCCGCGACAACCGGACTCCGCCGACTTAGCATTCCCGCCCGCCGAAGATAAAATATGCTTTTGCTCTACATACAGTTTGGTTATGTATAAACAGATCGGAATTCTTACCGGCGGAGGCGACGCGCCGGGTCTGAATGCGGCTATTCGTGCTGTCGTGCGAACGGCGACAGACAAGTTTGGGATGCAGTGCATCGGCATCGAGGACAGCTTTGAGGGCATACTCGGTGAGACGCACACTAGAAAACTTGATCGAAAAAGTGTCAGCGGGATCCTGCCCCGGGGCGGGACGATCCTTGGTACGAGAAATCGCGGCAGCTTTGTCAAGATGGTAAATGGCAAGCCGAGCTTTACCGAGATGCCGATCGCAGAGGCCCTGGCTAACCTGGACATTTTGGGTATCGAGGCCCTGATCGTGCTCGGCGGCGAAGGCACGCTGGCTATTGCTGAGGAGTTTCATAAGCGCGGGTTTCCAGTGATCGGCGTGCCAAAAACGATCGATAATGACCTGGCGGCGACGGAGTCGACGTTCGGTTTCATGACCGCCATCGATATCGCTACCGAGGCGCTGGACCGTCTTCATACTACTGCCGCCTCACATGATCGGGTAATGATACTTGAGGTGATGGGCCGGAACACCGGTTGGATCGCCCTTCATGCAGGTATGGCCGGGAGTGCCGACATCATCCTGATACCGGAAATTCCCTTCTCTTTCGAGGCGATCGAGCGCAAAGTACGCCTTCGGGAGGCGACCGGGTCGAGATTCACGAATATAGTTGTTGCGGAAGGCGCGACAGAGATCGGAAAGTCGGAGATGTACCAGGACTCTGAACACACGCGCCTGGGCGGGGTCGGGGAGTATGTAAGAAAGCGGATCGAGGAAATGACGGGTAAAGAATCTCGATGCGTCGTGCTTGGTCACCTTCAACGCGGCGGCAGCCCGAACGCCTTTGATCGGATGCTAGGGACAAATTTCGGCGCGTGTGCCGTACGGTCTCTCGCGGGTGGGGAGACCGGAAAGATGGTCGCCCTGCAGGCCGGTTCGGTAATCACGGTGCCCCTTTCTGAAGCATGCGCGAATATCAAAATGGTGCCGACCGACGGCCAGCTTGTCAGGACCGCGCTCGATATCGGAATCTCATTCGCCCCGCCAAAGGTCTCTAAACTGAGCGAATCGGGAGTTTTCAAGGTGGGCGGAATGACGTACTGATCAATTACTTATGGAAGCCGTAAAGAAAAAGCTGCAGGACGAGCTTGATAAGCTCGAGGAAGAGCTGCATTTCAAATTGCCGAAAGAGATACAAAAGGCGAGGGAATTCGGAGATCTGCGTGAGAATGCAGAGTATAAGGCGGCGATGGAACGCCAGTCGATCGTCCAGGCGCGAATAATGCAGGTGCGAACCCGCCTTAGCGAGGTCGATTCTATTGACCTCTCAAAAATTCCAACCGGTACAGTAGCATACGGTTCGAACGTGGTGCTCTATGACATCGAGCGCGACGAGAAAGTAAAATATCGACTTGTCACATCCGAGGAAAGTGACCCGGAAAACGGCCTCATCTCGACAGTTTCGCCGATCGGCCAAGCTCTCATGGGCAAGGAAGAGGGCGATGAGGTTAAGGTAAAAACTCCGAGCGGTTGGCGCAATTTTGAGATCAGCCGGTTGACTACGATACACGAGAAGCAGTAGAGCATGGTCAGTGGACAGATTTTATCCAGGTTCACTGCGCGCTGCCCTAGTGCCCACTGCTTATGCTGGGTGCCGAAATAGGACGCGGAGCAATGCGGATCATCAATGCGATGGTGCGCGGCCTTGCTTCGCTCGGCATTTCACCGAACATCCTCACCGTCATCGGCGTCACGATCAACGTCGGCTGCGCTCTGCTCTTTGGCCTTGGCGAATTTTTTTGGGCCGGCGTCGTCCTGATCGTCGCGAATCTATTTGACATGCTTGACGGCAACCTGGCGCGCCTTACGGGAAATGTCACGCGGTTTGGCAGTTTTTTTGACTCGTCGCTGGACCGGCTTTCTGACATGGTGGCGTTTCTTGGCGTGATGATGTTTTACGCGCGGGCCGTGCCGCAACACTCCTTGCTAAACGTTTTCTTGGCCGGCGTTGGATTGATATTCTCCGTAATGGTCAGCTACACGACAGCGCGGTCGGAAGGCTTGGGAGTAAAAGCTAATGTCGGATTTCTGCAGCGACCTGAGCGAATGGTGCTGCTGATCATCGGTGCTCTTTCTACTTGGGACTGGAACTCAACGAACTTTTTTGCGAACCGCATGCCGCAGGTCTTGTGGGTGCTTGCGATAGGATCGCTGTGGACCATGATCCAGCGGATGATCTATATCCGAAATGAGCTTAGGCGGATCGACAGTGAAGGCGCCGCGTTATGACCAATTGGCTTAACGAACTATGGGCATCGCTGACGCTGGGCAAGGCTTTGCTTGGAGCGGGCGTGTTTGTCTGCTCTTTGCTAATCAGCTTTTTGGCCATTGGCGTCGTTATGGTCAAGATACCGGCAAATTATTTCAGTTCGCACTATAAACAGGACTTTCTGCCGAACAGTTCCTGGGCCGTTCGTTGGGGGGCTGTCATTGCGAAGAATATTTTTGGAGTGTTTCTGATCATTCTTGGCATTCTGTTGTCGCTGCCGGGTGTGCCCGGACAAGGCATACTGACGATCCTGCTCGGGCTGATCATGATCGATATCCCGGGAAAACGGCCGCTCGAGGCACGAATTATTAAACGGCCGGCGGTCTTGGCCGCCGTCAATAATCTGCGTCAGCGGTATGCTAAGCCGCCGCTGGTATTGGATTGACCATGGGCATATTAGATAGAATTCTACATCGGAGACAGGCAGCGGTCAGTGACCGGCGATCTCAGCTGCTCGCGCACGGGCGCATAACGGATGGCGTGATCCTGGACTGCGAGATCAATGAGACCGGGCACGAGGTTGTAGTCTATATGTATACGCTGAACGGTGTTGATTTCGAGTCCTCCGATATTCTGACCGAGGACCAACGCAGCGATCGACTGAAATATGCGCCGGGAGCGAAAGTGGGAATACGTTATGATCCGCGAAATCAGGGTAACTCCATCGTAGAGTAAACGAATCCAGATAGGGTTACACGTCGCAGACATTCACCCGAAACTTGCACCTTGCAGATGTTCCAAAAGATACTCATAGCAAACAGAGGAGAGATCGCGTGCCGCGTGATTCGAGCTTGTCGTGAGATGGGGATCGCGACCGTAGGGGTATTTTCGGACGTGGATCGGGACAGTCTGCACGTCAGGATGGCCGACGAGGCCTTTCATATTGGCCCGGCGCCGTCGAGTGAAAGTTATCTTCGATGGGAAAAGATCATTGAAGTTGCCATCGCCGCGAATGCCGAGGCCATCCACCCGGGCTACGGCTTTCTATCGGAAAATGCGGAGTTTGTCCGCGATGTGAACAAAGCCGGTATCGTTTTTATCGGCCCTCCGCCCGAGGCGATGGAGGCTATGGGCGGCAAGATCTCCGCCCGCAAGATCGCGATCGAAGCAGGGGTTCCTGTCGTGCCCGGAACGACCGAGCCGCTGCGTTCATATGAGGATGCCAGAGAAACTGCTGCCAGTTTTGGTTATCCCGTGATGTTAAAGGCATCGGCAGGCGGCGGCGGAAAGGGAATGCGGCTGGTGATCGAGGAAAGCGAACTCAGATCGGCTCTCGAAAGCTCCCAGTCTGAGGCTCTAGCCAGTTTTGCTAATGATGCGGTCTATATTGAAAAGGCGATCGTTCGCCCTCGGCATATCGAGATCCAGGTTTTTTCGGACACCCATGGCAACCACGTGCACCTCGGCGAACGCGAATGCTCGATCCAGCGACGCCACCAGAAGGTGATCGAGGAGGCCCCGTCCCCGATAAATTCTGCAGAACTACGTGCCGAGATGGGAGAATGCGCGGTAAAGGTTGCGGCGGCCGTCGGATATGTCGGTGCGGGCACTGTGGAGTTTCTTCTGTCAGATATTGACAGGTCATTTTACTTCCTCGAGATGAACACTCGCTTACAGGTCGAGCATCCCGTGACCGAGCTTGTGACGGGTATCGACCTTGTTCGCGAACAGATCAGCGTCGCGTCGGGGAATGCTCTTTCTTTTTCTCAGAATGACGTTGTTCTTAGAGGACACGCTATCGAATGCCGGGTTTATGCCGAGGATCCACAGAACAATTTTCTGCCTTCGCCTGGAAGGATCACGCGGTTGAAACTACCGCAGGGGCCTGGTGTTCGCGATGACGGCGGCGTTTACGAGGGCGCCGAGGTCTCGATATACTACGACCCGATGATCTCAAAATTTGCGGTCCTTGGCCGGGACCGCGCCGAAGCGGTAGATCGAATGAGGCGCGCGCTTCGAGAGTATGAGATCGCCGGCATTAAGACCACGTTGTCATTCTTCCGCGAAGTAATGGACGATGAGGATTTCATTGACGGCCGTCTTGATACGGGTTTCATCACGCGATTTAACGAGCGACGCCGTGAAACGGGACCGGATGAGGTAGAAAAAGACCTGGCGATAATAGCGGCTGCGCTGGTTCATTTAAAACGACAAAGCGACCAGCCCACGATTAGCATCGAAGCCGGAAATAGAAGCCGTTGGGCCGCCGCCGCGAGACTCGCCGGCATTAATAACCGGCCATAAACGATATGGAAGAACTTCTAAAACAGCTGTTGGGCAAAAAGATCGATGTCACATGTGGAACGAATGCTGCCTTTCAAGGCGACGTGGTCGATGTCAAGACCGGCGTTCTTTATCTCCGCGACGAGAATGATAAGGTCGCATACGTCGCCATCGATAAGATCGCAGTCATCTACGAGTGTAAAGACCCTCACTCACGCCCGGGATTTGTCGTATAGAACGGCCAGGCATAAGAAAAGGCGGTCATCAACGACCGCCTCTAAACCTTAGTTGAACCGGGCCTATTCCACGACCAGCGGGATCGGTTCGGTTTTCAGTGTTTTGAAACCGACGATCCGTTTCTGCCAGTACCCTTTGAAGGGCGAATACGTGATGCCCTTGCTGGTCGAGGCATGATAAAAACCATTTTCATCCGCTACGATCCCGACATGTCCCAGCCCATTTAGGAAGACAAGCGTTCCAAACTTAAACCTTTCATCGCCCGATACGGTCTCTGACTCAGCCCATAATGTGCGTGCGCTCGAGCGTGTAAAATTGATCCCCGCCTCTCCGAAGGCGGCCCAGACAAATCCCGAACAATCATATGTGTTGGGACCGGACGAGCCATACCTGTATCGCAGGCCGTAACGAGCCTTGATCGCCTGATCGAGTCGTGAACTTGTGCTGGCCGCATAGAGTGCGAGTGCCGGCCTTGCCGCGACGGCGGTTGACGAGCCGGTTTTCTTTACAAGCGACGATTCCGCGGCTTCGGCATTTACTACTCTGATCTCGTCGGTTAGTACTGGGCGTGAAGATGTAAGGGATCTTGTTTTGTCGGCGTTTGTCTGAACTGCCGCGGGGGGAAGGTTTGTCGGCTGGCTGGCGGTTGGTTTTACGACACGATCTCGCATCTGCGCCTGGACGGAACCTGTAAAGCTTACGGCAGCGAAAATGACGCACACCGAGAGAAATAGCATCTTATTGAGAAAATTCAAATTAAAACTCCTGTTATTTTATGGACGGGGTTACTGAGGAGACGGGTGAATTGCTCACCCATCTATAAAAAACAAACAAAAACAATTCGATTCCTGAAATTCCAGGAATTTCGCAAAACAAACTCAAATTGTGACCCTTGATTAAACGATTGAAACTAACTAGTTGGTCATTATGACCGAACAAGAGAATAGATGCAAGTCACCAAGATCAGGTTGTCATGAATTTGACCGCGAGCAGGTCGCGCTTCGCACTGGGAGGCGGGCGCCCTTCCGACCGCAGG
>DATLNN010000031.1:0-2896 GCA_035536695.1 Pyrinomonadaceae bacterium
CAGCGGCGCCCGCGACCTCAGGATCTATAACGCTGATCGCATCGAGCATCGCCTCAATTTTTTGCTGAATTGTATCGCGTTCGGAAAGCAGCTCGGCGAGTCTATCGGCCATTTCCTGCTTTTCGGCAATCGCGGAGGCGGTCTCGCGCCGGAGCGCGTCGGCTTCTCGCTCAAGCCTCTCCTTCTCGCCGCGCATTTTTTTCGCGTATTCGATCGTTAGGTAAATCTTGTCCTCGAGATGCGAGAACTTCTCCATTCCCGTTAATCCATTCATTCAGCGGTCTCCAATCGGGGGCTTTAGGGGCTGTGGAAATGATTATCTGGACTTTTTGCGAAAACTTCAAGTAAAGCGTGAGGGTTTTTTAGATTCTCGGCCGAATATCTAACGCTCGCTCTAAGACGTCAAGGATCTGCTGATGAACAGGTTCGACCTCGTCCTCAAGCAGCGTTCGTTCTGCGCTTCGGTACGTGATCCTGATGGTCAAAGATCGTTCATCCTCTGCCATACCTTTCCCTTCGTAAATGTCTACAAACGCTACCGTTTCGATCAAATCGAAACCCTGTTTGAGAACAGTCTCGCGAATCTGAGCAAAAGGTACCGACCGTTTCGACAGCAAGGAGATATCGCGAACCACGGCCGGATATTTGGCTAGCGGACGATAGGTCGCAGGCCGACTGAAGGCGTTCAAAACCAATTGCAAATTGAGCTCCGCCAAATATACGCTCTGCCTGAATTTATAACTCGTCGCGATCTCATCGTTCAAGCGGCCGAGGTAACCGATGGTCCGGCCCGCCAGCTGCAACGCCGCGCTTTGGCCGGGCCGAAGGTGGTCAACGTCTTCAGGTTCAAACTTCAGGGTGACGTCCAGTGCTTCGAGGGCAGCCTCGACCGCTCCCTTCGCGTCATAAAAATCCAGGTCGCGCGCCGGTAGAGCCCGACCGTCAAGGATATCGCCACCTGTAATCACCAGGGCGAAAGCCTCCTGCTCGTTGGGCAATCCGTCTTCGCCGGGCCGAGCGGCAAATACCTTGCCGAGCTCAAAGAGCTTCAGGTCACGACGCTGATGGTTGAGATTGAGGCGCACGGCGTCGAGAAGACCCGGCAGCAGACTGGCCCTCATCCTGACTGCTCCCTCGATGACCGAGTCCTGTAGGGTCACGAATTTGTCCTCGACCCCTTGATCGATCAGTGCCGGGACCGGCTGAAATATATTGTCAAACTTAGTGTCAATGAATGTGTATGACTGCGCTTCGTCGAAACCCAGTCCCGTCAGCGCCTGCCGCAGCAGTTTTTCGCGATGTTCGGTTGCCTGGTGCTCGCCCGCGCCGAACGCGGGAGGCAATTCGTGGGCAATATTTTCGTAACCGGCATGACGTGCAACCTCCTCGACCAGGTCCTCTTCGATCGCGAGGTCGTGCCGCCATGTGGGGGCAGTATACGTAGGCGCGGTCGCTTCACGCTTTGCGGTAATGCCCAGATCATCGAGGATCTGATCGCAGCGGTCCGGTTGAACGTCTAAACCCGTCAGTCGTTTCACGGCTGATGAAATGTCGATGGATCCGATCTGGTTTTGGCTAATTTTGGTCGGATAAATGTCGATCAGGTCACCTTTTTGGCCCCCCGCGAACTCACAGATCATTTCGGTCGCGCGGTTCGATGCACCAATAAGGTTGCCTATGTCGACGCCGCGCTCGAATCTGTAACTGGCCTCCGTTGCAAGGTTCAATCTTCGTGATGTAGCTCGAATGCTGGCCCGGTCGAAATACGCAACCTCGAGCAAAACATTAGTGGTCTCATCTGTTATGCTGGTCCCGAGCCCACCCATGACGCCCCCGATTGCGATCGGTTCCACGGCATCGCAGATCGCCAGCATATTTCCGTCCAACTCGCGGTCGACGCCGTCAAGTGTCGTTATCGTCTCACCTGAACGCGCTCGGCGAACGACTATACGGTTTTCAGCCAGTTTATCCAGATCAAATGCATGCATAGGCTGGCCCAACTCATGCATGACATAATTGGTAATGTCAGCAATATTATTTATAGACCGTTCCCCGATAGCTTCGAGCCGATCAACCAGCCATTGCGGCGAAGGCCCTACCAAAACGTTATTGATGAGGCGGGCCGTAAAACGATAGCAAAGATCTGGATCTTCGATCCGTACGATGTCGCGGGCGAGGACCGGCGGCATCGGAACCTCGGGCCGTTCTTTGGAGCTGCTGATCTCTATCGGTCTTCTGGTGGCGGCTCGCAATTCGCGAGCTACACCCAAGTGTGAAAGGCAGTCAGGCCGATTAGAGGTTAGGTCGATATCCAGAACAAGGTCGTCTTTGTGCTCGCGGACGCCTTCGACAGCCAATCCGACACGCGTCAACTGACGGGCCGTTTCCCCGGCGTTCATGCCCGTTTCTATAAGCTCGTTTAGCCAGTTGAAGCTGATGTTCATTTGAACTGTTCCAAAAACCTGACGTCGTTATCGAACAAATGACGAATATCGTCGATCGAATACATCAGTGCTGTCATCCGCTCGAGGCCAAAGCCGAAGGCAAATCCAGAATAGACGGCCGGATCGACATTGCACGCCTTAAGTACATTCGGATGCACCATGCCCGACCCGCCAAGCTCGATCCAGGCCGAGCCTTTGCAAGGACGACAGCGCTCGCCTTGAAAGACCCCGGCGCCGTTACACTTAAAACAGGAAAAATCGAACTCGGCGCTCGGCTCGGTGAAAGGGAAGTATGATGGCCGGAATCTCGTCACCGTTTCCGGTCCGACGAGCCGCCGAAGCCACTCGGTGACGGTTCCCTTTAAATGCGCCATAGTTATACCCTTATCAACGCAAAGCCCTTCAAGCTGATGAAACATGGGCGTGTGCGTCATGTCGGGCGTGTCGCGACG
>DATLNN010000032.1:0-3333 GCA_035536695.1 Pyrinomonadaceae bacterium
CTCGAAAAGAAAAGTTTCTTGATCCGGCCGGCGTCGGCGAAAAGATAATTCGACGCAAGCTCGGTGAACGGGGTATTGATGACCGACCCTAGGTTGACCGGTTCGCTCCAGTCGAATTCGTCATTCGTATGTTTGCGCGCAATGACCCAGATATCCGCGAGCCCGTAGCCGCCATCGGAACGATCACTCTGGAAAAGCAGGAAGCGGCCGTCAGACGTGAGCGAGCGAACAAGCTCGGTGCCAGGCGAGTTGATCACTGGTCCGAGATGGACCGGCTCACGCCAAGGCGAGTTTTTTGTCCTGCGTGTCGAAACCCAGATGTCCCGGCTGCCGTTGATCGAACCGGGTCGATTCGATGAAAAGTAGATCGTCCTTTCATCTTTCGACAACACAGCGGCCTGATCGTCGTAGACGGAATTTATCGGCGAGGGAAGTGGAGCGACGGGACCCCAGTCGGAGAATTTCGGTCCGATGCGTTTTTGAGGATAGATAGCCGTCGATGCGGCCAAGACCAAAGCCAGCGTGGCAAAGATGAGTGCCAATTTCCTTTTCATAAACGCTCCTTTTGGGTGTTGCGGATGGTTGTCTGTAGTGTTTGGAGGCCCAGGGGGCCGGTAAGGCCCCCCTCTGAAACACTATCAAATCACTTTTTCACAGCATTTTAGTCTGGAAAAGGGCGATTCGTAATTCCGTTTTTATTCCGTTTTTATTTTCATTGATCAGTCGACGGTTGACCGGAACTGTGAAGAAGGGCAGATGATTCCTGTGCAATTTTGGTGAAAGCTACCGCGGATGGTGCTTTTCGCCGGCGTGCAGAACGTCCTCAACGTCAACATTATTTTCTCCTAAAACTCAACACGTACAAATGCTGAACATTTCTTTGTCGCGCATACTAACGCGCGCTTCTAGACCTCGCCATTCTCGTTCTTATACCGTTTGGTCCAGGATGTCTCAAATAAAGAACAGGAGCCGAGTTCAGCCCCTGTTTCACAAAGATCCACGTTTGCTACCGCTTCACTATTATCCCGCCGTTCCGCAGCAGCCAGTCAGCGTGAACGCTTCCACGCCGGCTCAAACACATGCGATTGCGGCGGGAGAACAATTATTCGAATACGCCCAGGTAAATGCTTCAATCCTGGTTCGAGAGAAAATAGTTTTTCCCGATGTACTTGGCGACCTTCCTCCCGAGCACCGTTCCGCGAACGCACGCGCTCCGATAGTGAAAACCTGCGAATATGCGTGCGTCTGTGACCGCCTTGTTGACGTCGTCGGTGTTAGAGAACGACAGTGACGTTCCGGTTGTCGTGCTCGAGATCGTCAGGTCCAGCTTCTTGGTCCCGAAGAACTCGCGAAGGACCTCGGTCCACGCGCCATCGACAAAGGCGTGGGCCGAGAGGTACTCAGGATGGTTCGGGGTTGTCGAAAGCGGCATCCATGAGGGGTCGGCTTCAGTGTCCGGATTGCCGTCCGTATCACCATTTCGAATCGCAGTGATCGGGCGCCAAAAGCCGTAGTGATACTTGGCGTTAAAACCGGCGATCGTGGCGTCGCCCTGAGCGACATACAGGTATGCGAAGAGCCGCGCATTGTCGCGAAGCGAGAGACCCTGATTAGTCGCCAACTGGCGAAAGGTCTTTGCGAGTTGCGTCACGCCGGGATCGAGGAAGACTCGAGCCAGCGTGGTCTGTTCAGGAGTTCGATGCGCGCTATTTATCGAACCGAGGCGCTTTACCTCGTTGTATTCCTCAGCCCACTCGGCACTGTCGAGGGACGGCGGCGGGTCCGGCCGGAACTGTGACGCGCTTTCAATTCCAAATGGTCGCATCAACCGAAGCCACGGAGCTGCCGGCGGAGTTGGAGAGGTCGGGATCCATGCGCCTGGTCCGGTACCCGGGGTGTATGTCACGTTGGCGTTCCGGCCGTCACCAACGCGCGACGCAAGAAATAGCGCGGCTACTTCCGCTCCGACAGCCATTCCATCTGTCTTACTCTGGCTGTTCGGAATACTGGCGATAGAAATCGCGTATTGCTGGTTAATGTAGGCAGCTTGCGAAGGCAAAATAGCGATAAGGACCCGGTAAGCAGCTTCAACCGTAGCGGCCTCAGACGAAGCGCCGGGCGGAACATTTGACGGACTCGCGGCGAATACCGAATACCCCGGCTCAATAGCATTTACCGCGTCATACATCGCGATGTGCATGTAAGCCAGGTCGATCGTTCCTACAGCGCCTGCGCGGCCGGTGTTGAGGACAGCCTGCGCGCCGATCTCGTTCCAGTCCGTGACCTTATCTGCTGACACCGAGGACGGGAGAGCAATAAAAATAAATGCGAACAAAATACTCATTAGCCTTGCGCGGGCCGCCTGCTTTGATAGTGATTTCCTGAGCATTGGAATCTCCTCCTGAAGTTTTTTGAATAAATGAGTTCTGGGTTCACAGACATACCGCGACAAGTGCCTCAAAAGTGGTCCAAAGTTTTTTCAGGGCTGGACTTGACCTTCGAAACTGGAGGCACAAAATCTTGGTGCCCATACGGGAAACTCGTTTATAATCGGCCTATTCGAACACAGGGATCGTTAACGGGAGAGCGAATTCCCAGCGCTTTCTGGAAGATTTGCAGAGTAGGAAACGACGAAGTTGCCCACCTACAATCCCGCACCTCCCGAGATAACCGAAATGCTCAAGGCATGGAGCAAAGGTGAGACCGCGCCTGCCGATGAAGTGTTTCCGCTGCTTTACGATGAGCTGCGCAAGCGGGCGCACAGCTTTCTACGCCGGGAGCGCCCCGGGCACACATTGCAGACGACGGCGCTGATAAACGAGACCTATCTCAAGCTGCGCGAGCAGCGCAATATCGATTGGGAAAGCCGAGCTCATTTCTTCGCAATCTGCGCCACGCTCATGCGCCGGATACTGGTCGATTACGCCAAGACCCGCCAGCGGGCGAAGCGCGGCGGCGGGATAGTTCATCTCCCGATCGAGGCGCTAGCCATCGCAGGAGAAGAGCCCGCCGGCATCGATCTGTTGGCATTGGACGACGCGCTTTCCAAACTGAGTGAACTGGATCCCGAGCAGTCCAGGATCGTCGAGCTTCGTTATTTCAGCGGGTTTAGTATCGAGGATACTGCCGCAGTCCTAGGGATATCTCCCTCATCCGTAAAGCGCGAGTGGCGCGCAGCCAAAGCCTGGTTACGCCATGAGCTCGACAAAGGAGCATCGCGGTGAACGTGGAGAACTGGAAACGTGCGAAAGAGATATTTAATTCTGCTGTCGACCTGGATCCGCAGAGTCGTGATGACTATCTGGCGACGGCCTGCGATGGTGACGCCGAACT
>DATLNN010000033.1:0-4619 GCA_035536695.1 Pyrinomonadaceae bacterium
ATGTTTGTTCGCCATCGCACCGTCATCGCGTTTGCAGTCCCCACTTGCAGGTACGGTCCGCGTGTGACGCTTGCCCCGGTTTGTCCGATCAGGTCGAGATCAAAACTTATATCCGAACTGTTCCCGCTCGACTGGTGGATCTCCACCGCCAAAACATTTGCGCCCGGTACGAGCAAGCTGGCGTTGAGCGTAGCTTGAATGAAGACCGTCTCATCCGCACCGCCGATCGCGACCGGTGCAAGTGTTTGGTAGCCTACGGTACCGGCAGGCATATTAGTGCGAAACACTTCGGCACCGTTGAGATAAATGACCGCGCCGTCGTCACGCAAAATGTTCAGTGTCAGATTCGTAAAACCGCCCGGGTTTGAGACATTGAACGAACGGCGAAAGTAGGTCGTGATGAATTTAGCGTTCGGGTCTTTTCCGTAACGAACGATCGTCGCCTCATCGCCATCTCCATACCCAAGCTGCGCATTTCCGGCCGCCCAGGCCGAGTCGTCGAATACGGGCGCGGTCCAGGCTGAACCTTGATCCGAACCGTTGTCGAGATATTTCCAACTCGAACCACGCGAGACAAGCGTTGTCTGTGCAAACACACTCGCCGTGACCGAAATCAGACAGATCATCGATGCCAAAAACAACTTGAAGATTTTCATAGGCTGGGCTTGCGGAATGTATTGGCTATGCCTTTGTGAGGTGTCAGGCGGGCTCGATGGGCGGCCCTAACCAGAGAATACGGGCGTTCCTGGAAAATGACAAGGCCAATTTTCCGGGTGAAAATCGCGCTGATCGGTTACGGCTGAAGAGAAGTTCACTATCGATTGTATTAAGGGGCGTGTGGGTCGCCCCCGATGAATTCTATAATTCAAATCGGACGGCATTGGCATCCGAGCAGCCATGGCCAACGGGGACGCCGGCCATCGTGTAGAACGTTGCCGTTCCTTCCGAGTAATACCCGTCTCCGTCCGGATCCAAAGTTATCGTATGCGCTACGATCGAATATCCGGTCGGCTGGCCGGTAGGATTGAAACTATAGCTCTTGAACTTGAACATATAGGTGCGATTCGAAACCCGCCGCCAGACACCATGCTCCGGCGTTCGAGCAGCTTGCGGGATGCCCGAGGTCGAACCGATCGTCGTTCCGCCCTCATTGAAAGAAGCGATCGACGCGAAGGAGTTCAGCACGTTCCCGGTGTTGCAGTCTTTTATCCGGACCGAGGCGTCCCACGTTCCGACCAATCCCTTATCGTTACCTCTATTTTCCAAAGATTCGTTATGCGCACTCGTCTGTGCGAAACATGCACTGGTGATAAGGAGCGCGAAGAGTACGCTGAGAATTGTCCTGGCTGAGAGATTCATAAGATTCGTTTTCATTTTTCGTTACCTCTTTCCTAGTTTTTTGATTTCAACCAGACCTGTTGAGTCCGGCCGATGTGTGGCATAATTTCGCAATTCCATTGTGAAAATCGTTAGAAACCGGCTGAAAGTTTGTGAGAATTTGTGAGTAGCGCCGGAAATAGCATTACGGGACACATTTACGAATTCGAGGGATTTCGCCTCGATGCCAACAAGCGGCTTCTTTATCGAGAGAATGGTCAAGTCGTGCCGCTGATGCCAAAGGCGTTTGAGATATTGCTGTACCTGGTTCGGAATACCGGGGCGGTTATTGAAAAGGACGATCTGATGACTGCCATCTGGCCCGATACGGCGGTCGAAGAGAACAATCTAACGCAAAATATTTCGGGTCTCCGGCGTGTCTTTGGGGAAAAGCCCGGCGAGCACCGATTTATCGCCACCGTTCCCGGGCGAGGCTACAAGTTCGTCGCTGATGTGCAGCCGATCGATCGATCTGCCAGTCCCGTTTCCAACTTGGACGCAGCGCTTCACTCACCTTCGAACGAAGTTGCGGCGATTCGAATTCCCGAAACATCGCGTACGCGAAACATTCCCGCGCGAGCGATCTTCGGCTCTTTGGTTTTGCTCGCGGTCGCGGTGGGCGGCTTCTTGTTATGGACCGGAGTCCAGCAGTCGTCTACCGATAAGCGTATCCAGTCGCTCGCGGTTTTGCCTTTCAAGCCGCTGGTCAAAGACCACCGGGACGAGTCACTGGAACTGGGAATGGCCGATACGTTGATATTGAAACTGAACGGCGGCGATCAGATATCGGTGCGTCCGCTTGCGACAGTACGGCGCTTCGCGTCGATAGATCAGGATCCCATCAAGGCCGGACGTGTGCTCGGCGTAGATGCCGTGTTGGACGGGAGCATCCAGATAGTGAACGACCGCGTGCGGATCTCTGCAAAACTATTTCGGGTAACCGATGGGAAGCAATTGTGGAGCGGGCAGTACGACGAACGATCTTCGGATATTTTTGCACTTCAGGATTCGATCTCCGAGCGGGTGGCTTCGGCGTTGCAAGCGACACTTCGCGCCCGTACAGGAAAGAACTACACAGATAACCTCGAAGCCTATCAACTATTCACTAAAGGTAAATTTCACTCGGCCAGGTTGATCCTGCCAGAGGTACAGAAGGGGATCGCATATTACGAACAGGCGATTGCAGCCGATCCAAATTACGCGCTCGCGTACGTAGAGCTCTCGAATGCGTATCGAGCGATGGTACTGACAAACGACGCGGCTCCGAGAGATGTCTCACCCAAAGCTA
This sequence comes from Pyrinomonadaceae bacterium, assembly GCA_035536695.1. Classification (GTDB taxonomy): domain Bacteria; phylum Acidobacteriota; class Blastocatellia; order Pyrinomonadales; family Pyrinomonadaceae; genus OLB17. The sequence continues at coordinate 2,666 of DATLNN010000033.1, forward strand.
AGGCGGCGGCGTTGAAAGCCGTGGAACTGGACGGTTCATTGTCAGAAGCCCACACCGCGCTTGCCGTAATTTCTTTCTGGTATGACTTCGATCCGGCGAGCGCAGAGACGCATCATCTCAGGGCGTTGGAGCTCGATCCGAACAGCGCTCAGTCCCATTTCGCGTATGCGCACTTGCTTTCGAATACAGGCCGCCACGAGAAGGCTCTAGCTGAGATCCGGCGGGCACTTGAACTTGACCCGGTTAGTTTGGCGGCAAATGCGCTCCAGGGCCAGATACTATTCTTTGCCGGCAAGGACGACGAAGCATTGCGCTCTCTCCAAGCCACCGCTGAAATGGACAAGAACTTTTGGCTCGCCCCGCTTTTCATGTCGCGGATCTATCTCAAGAAGGGAATGTGGGAAGAGGCAATAGCAAGCGCGAAGACCGCCGCCGATCTTACGCGTGGAAACGCAGAGGCGGTCGCAACCGTTGGATATGCGCACGCGAAAGCGGGACGAGTCGATGCCGCTCGGGGGATCATCCGCGAGCTGGAAGACAGAGCCAAAACACGATACGTGCCGGCGTACGGGATCGCGGCCATTTATGCCGCGCTGGGCGAAAACAATACGGCCCTGGACCTGTTAGAGAGATCGTACTCCCAGCGTGACGCTTTGATGGTGTTTTTGAAGGTCGACCTCAAGTGGGACGATCTTCGTTCAGAACCTCGCTTTGCAGAGTTGATGCGAAAGATGAATCTTGACTAAGGACTGTTCACCGCGTCACATCGAGTCTCCGCTCGTAATTTGCGGAGCCAGGTACCGCACGGATCGGCGACAACTTCACGTCCGTGGTTTGATCTACCCCATAAGGCCCTAACGCATCTACTTTTGTGGTCCGGGACGTAACCCGGGACATGGAACGGAGATCGTGGTCAAAGCGCCGGCATCACTCACCGTGATCCGCCAACACGATCCGCCTGGTGAGGTGAGGACCACACCGAATAGCGCCGTGGCCGGAGTGGGTGAATCGATATAGAGATCACCGCTACGGACGTGGAGTTTCGAAAACGGCTGAGTGGTTCCTATGCCTACCTTTGAGTCGCTTGCCGCGCCATTGACAGCCGCGACCGAGCCCAGGACAAGCGAGTCGCTCGCATCGACCTGTGCTTTGGCACCGATGGCTGTTGCATTCGTGAGTTCCGGCGAGCCGACCTCAGCCTGCGCTCCTATCGCTGTATTGGAATTGCCAACCACGTTGCGCTTCCCGGCTTTGGCGCCGACGAACGTATTGTCACTGCCTTGAGTGAGCCTTCCCGCTTCCACGCCGAAGAGCGAATTGTTGTTTCCGAGAGTGGAGAGCCCTGTCTGGGCGCCAAAAAAAGAATTACCACTCGCGGCGGGTGAGCAGCCGGCTCCGGAATCATGGCCGAAGTAAGAATTGTCGTTTCCGTGCGGCACACATTTTCCAGCCGCAGTACCGAAGTATGAGTTTCTCGTCCCGGACGTATTCTCCTGTCCGGCGTCGGAGCCGAAGAATGAGTTCGACGATGCCGTATTGCGATAGCCCGCCCGCCTGCCCACGAAAGTGTTGATCCCGCCCGAGACGTTAAACGCTCCGGCGTCGTTTCCAACGAAGGTGTTGCTGAAATTCGACGTTGTAGTACCGGCGTTAATGCCGAGAAACGTATTCGTGAACGAGCCCGTCACTGTCAGCACCCGATTACCGTCGAGGTTATACTGGGTCACGCCGTTGAGAATGTTTGCGCTTCCGGTCCCGTCGATATTGAAATTCGCGCCGGCCTGTTGGGCCGTCTGATTTAGAACGGCGTTGACCGGTGCCGCGGTTGAAGCGATGGTGAGAGTGTTGCCCGCCGGTGTGATCGAGATATTCGCGCCGGCGGCGAGGGAGACATTGCCGGAAAGGGTGTTGAGACTGTTTACGATCTGACCGCCGTTGATATTTCCCAGCACGT
>DATLNN010000034.1:0-5789 GCA_035536695.1 Pyrinomonadaceae bacterium
AGCATCAAGCCGGTACCGGCAAAGTTCGTAAAGCAGAGCGCGCTGTTCGATAACGTGTACAAAGACGGCGATATCGACATGTTCAAATTCCCCACGCCGTTCTGGCACGATAAAGACGGCGGTCGGTATATCGGCACCGGCAGCGTCGATATCACGCGCGATCCCGATGAGGGTTGGGTCAATTACGGAACCTACCGGGTCATGATCCACGACAAGAACAAATTGGGATTTTATATTTCACCCGGCAAACACGGGCGCATTCAGCGGGAAAAGTATGCCGCCAACGGCAAGCCGTTTAAGATTGCCATGTCCTTCGGCCATGATCCGTTGACGTTTTTAGCGGGCAGTATCGAAGTGCCGTATGGTGTGCCCGAATACGAATTCATTGGCGGCTTGCGCGGCGAGCCCTTTGAAATGATCGAGGGCGAGTATTCCGGGCTGCCGATTCCGGCCAATGCCGAAATTGTCATCGAAGGCGACGTTCATTTCGATAATCCCACGGTCGAAGGGCCGTTCGGCGAGTGGACCGGCTACTACGCCAGTGCTGAACGCGCCGAGCCCTGGGTCGAGGTAAAGCGGCTCTATCACCGCAACGATCCGATCATCCTCGGCTCGCCTCCGGGGCGTCCGCCAGCGGAGTTGGGCTGGTACCGTTCCTATCTGCGATCGGCTCTTATCTGGGACGAGATGGAAAAAGCCGGCGTGCCGGATGTAAGAGGTGTTTGGCTCACCGTTTCCGGCGGCAGCCGCTTGATGATGTGTGTTTCGATCAAGCAGCGCTATCCGGGACATGCCAAGCAGGCGGCAGTGATTGCCTCGCAGTGTCATGCTGGAGCGTATCTCGGCCGCTTCGTAGTCGTTGTCGACGACGATATTGATCCGTCGAACACCGACGACATGATCTGGGCGATGTCGACGCGCTGCGAACCCGAGCAGGACATCGATATCCTGCGCCGGTGCTGGAGTGGTCCGCTGGATCCAGTGATTCACCCGACCAAGAAGGGTTTTAACTCGCGCGCCATTATCGATGCAACTCGGCCTTACGAGTGGATGAAAGACTTTCCGCCGGTTGCCGAATCCAGTAAGGAAGTACTGGATGCAACGGCTAAGAAGTGGGGCAGCGAGTTGTTCGGCAGCAACGGCAAGAAATAAACAAACACACCGGATCGTTTTAAGGGGCAAGTCGATTGGAATCGATTTGCCCCTTTTTTGTTTCAGGAGTCGTTGCAAACTTTTATGAGTAGCCCGAGCAACGGCTCTTTCTGTTCGTCAATTCCACGCTAGACGCGACGCTTTTCTACCCGCCTGTCGATTTCTTTCCCTTTTTCGATGTCAGTACAAGCCGCCTGTTAACACAAATTGAAAGAAACTTGACATGTAAATTATTAGCTTATAAAAATTTCCATCCGGCGGAACTCTCTAAAGCATACATGAACAGATGGATCTCCGCCGTTGAATCCAAACGCAATCATGCGTGCCGGCAGCGGCTCGTCCGCCTTTTTTAGTATTCATTTGGCCTCACCTGCCAAGTCCTCGTGCATTAGTGGTTTGGCGCGCGAGCAATAAGGAAGGCGTTTCGCACCAGGACTCGCGAACGTGGACCTCTCATCGAGTACCAAGACGAAATCCGCAGATCAGGCGTGACTTTGACTTCGCTGCTGGAGCGGAGTTTGAAAAGGCGACGGTGGTGGCTGTAATGGTTGTGCTGCTGGTGGTTGCGGCTGCCTTACTCGCGCGCATCTTTGGCGGAAACGTCGGGGTTCGGGAGTAAGCAGCAATGACGCTCATTGCCGTTCCGAAGGCCCAGAGCACCTCGTGCAGGTTCGTGGTGGATGTACTTAGCAAACACGGCGACAGAGCCCCGTGATAATAATACAAATCGTTAAACTGTAGACGCGGCCTACCGAGCCTGCCGATAGGCTTGACGAATGACGTCTGCGCAGCCGTGAACGTGATATACCGCGGGCTGATATCCGGATATACCGCCATGCAGGCAGTGTTGGTCGAGAAGCAATTCTGGTCATGACAAGGTTAGCGTTTGAATCTCGGCAGATTTATTTTTGGGCTTAAAGGTCGACCTTGATAAACCACAATGACCGCCGCCGTATACTTAGTAGTTAGACAGAGAACTGGTCGTGCGATATGCTCCCTGAGTCCAGGGTATTATGAAGAATGAGTTTACCGCGATCATCGAACGAGATGGAGACTGGTACATCGCCTACTGTACTGAGATTCCTGGCGCAAATGGGCAAGGTCGAAGCAAGGATGAAGCTAGGGAAAATTTAGCCGAAGCTATCAAACTGATTCTTGAGGACCGGCGAGAGGATGCGCTCTGTGGAGTTCCGCCCGACGCTTCGGGAGACCGTTACGATCAAATGAAACGGAGCACTCTGCCCCAGCATCTTCGCAGGTCCGGTTGCTACCTCAAGCGAGAAGGAAGTTCTCACTCGTTGTGGACGAATCCAGCGACGGGCGCCGTGAAAGCGATCCCTCGTCAGCCGACATTTCCAACCGCCCTGCCAGAAGAATTGTCGGAGTCTTTCCAGACCGAAAATTGCCGAGGAGTAATTCCCGTCTTACCCGCGGCTTAAGACTGATGTCGAGAACGCTCGCCTTGCAGGCTCGCTTATTGGCCACGGCTTAGCCGCATTGCGTTAGCTTCTTATGAATGACATTCCCCGCAAGATGGGAATCCCTGACTGGGAGTTCCGAGTCGTCATAGGAACGACGAAGATCGACTATGACCTCGATAAGGAGTACTCGAATCGGCAGAAGCATGGCTATTCCCTTGATAGCGCCGTTTCGCTGCTCGAGCGAATGGTGTTCCCGTTTGGAGAATCGCTGCCGAGCATGACCAGCGATGGCTTCATGGAGGAAGGCGAGGTTCGCCACATGCACATGAGCGTGGATGACTGTGGCAAGGTCGTGCTTATGGTGACCACCATGCGCGCCGATGAAACGGTGAGGATCGTTTCTTTTCGTCGAGCGAGTGAGGAAGAACGTGAGCAGTTCTATCAAAACACGGGGTTTCGGGAGCGCGCATAGAGGCTAACCCGCCGCTGGAGCTGATAGCTTTATGGTATTTCGCTCCACGTTTCTCAATGACGGCTCAGCGGCATCGCGTTAGCTGGCCGGAAAGTTAGGAGGACGGTGATGATCGATCCGATCAGACGTAAACTACTGAAAGCGGGTGTCGCGGCGACAGCGATGGTCGCAGCGCCGCGCGCGCTTGCTCAGCAGACCGGGCAAGGAGGTGCGGCCATGTCCTTCTACGAAAAAGGTTCCGTTCGCATCCGCTATGAGGAGACCGGGTCCGGCTTCCCATTGTTGCTCATCGCCGGAGGGGGACTGAACTCGGCGATCTCCGGCTTGACCACTGCTCCTTTTAATCCGATCGAGGAATTCAAGGGAGAGTACCGTTGCGTCGCGTCGGACCTGCGCAACGGAAATAGGGGTCAGTCCTCCGGCCCGCTCGAAATCGATCGGCCGTGGGATTCATTTGCAGATGACCAGCTCGGTGTGATGGATCATCTGGGCATCCACAAGTTCATGGCGTTGGGTTTCTGCATTGGTGGCCCGTTCATCTGGAACCTGTTGAAGAGGGCACCCGATCGAGTTGTCGCCGCCGTGCTGGCACAGCCCGTCGGGTTCCGGCCGGAGATGCCCAACGTCATGTACGACAGCGGCATGACCGGCTGGGCTCCGGAACTGATCAAGCGTCGGCCCGACATTACGATGGAGATGGTCGAAAAATTTCTGACCAAGATGTACCGGACTAATCCCGACTTCGTCTACACGGTGACACGTGATTTCGTGCGTAAGTGTCAGACGCCCGTCTTGATCCTGCCGGACGATATCCCGGCGCATCCGTACGCCGTCGCCATGGAGGCGCGATGCTCGCCCCGAAGGCCGAAGTGAGTATGTTCCCGTGGAAAGAGCCCAAAGAGCGGATTCCCCTAGCAGTGCGTCACATACGTTCCTTTCTCCGAGCGCATCGGCCTGCGTCTGTTTAGACGGAGGTGTCAGTACATAAGCCGTCGACGTCGTGTGGCCGTATGAAACATTGCTTACGCCGTGTAACTATTCGGTTAGGAATGACGCGGCAACCGCGCCTCTCACCCATTCCGTTAAGACGACTCGGCGATCGTCGGTAGCTTGGTAACGGATCTCACGTTGCCAACGGTCAGAGACTACACAATTCCTGAACGTCGATTTGGAAGTGGTGGCGACGTCCGATTTGACTCCGCTACTTGAACATTTCAATTCGACGACGTTTACGCTTCGCGACTCGGTGGATGACGGCCGGCGCATTATATGGATGGAGCTCGCCGCCGATCCCAAGGACACGGAGGATGCGATTGTGCGGTACGCAATGTTGGTCGAGTCGCTGCCGAGCGACCTCCGGCGACTCTGGGACGAGTGTGAGGACCGGTGCTTGAACGTCGGTATTCAGAGCGGACGCTCACCTCAGGCAAGCGCATTTCGGATTTCTACGGAAGCGATTGCGAAGCTCGTCGCAATCGGAGCTCGTCTTGAGATCACAGTCTATAGTGCAGACGAAGAAAGATCCGAGGACCGACGGAAACCAAGCTAACTGCTCGGCTGGACCGGACGTTCAAGCTGTTATACAAACCAGCGCAGCACTTATTTTGGCCGCCGCTCGCCGGAGCGGTTCGGCGGTGAAACAAACTTACGACGGCTTCAAGATCATCCGGCCTGTACTCGCGCATCATGACTATTCGATAAGAGACGTCATCCAACCGAAGACTTGCCGAGGAGGCGGGTATCATGAATATCCCCTGCCTTGTTAAAACCTGTCGCCGGACTGTTTGGTTGCTGCTTTTCGTGCTTGCGCCCTGCGGAGGATTTGCCGCAGACAAGCTCGTCGGCATTCATTCCGCGCGCACCATGTCGCAGTCGATGCCCTGGATTGCCGAGGAGGCCGGGCTTTTCAAGAAGTACGGTTTGGATTTCCAGCTGGTTTACATATCCTCGGCCAGCATGGTGACCGCGGCGATGCTCAGTGGCAGCGGTGATGTGGCGATCAGCGGCGGTGAGGCGAGTGTGCGCGTGGCGACACAGGGAGTTAAAGAGTTGGTTTTTATCGCCGCCGCGAAGAACAGCCTGACGCACAGTATCTTGGCCCGGCCTGAGTTCAAACGGCCCGAGGAGCTGAAAGGCAAGACGCTAGGTCTGACGCGCATTGGAAGCAATTCCCACTATTTCGTCATCCAGGCTTTGAGGCGGTACGGTTTGGAATCTACCGACCTTAGCTTCATTCAAACCGGCGGCCAGGTTGAGAATCTCACCGCATTGTTGACCGTCAAGGTTGATGCGGCGACGATGACGGGGCCATCCGGTGGCTCCAGAGCGATTGCCGAGGGCTTTCGCTATGCCGTTTATGGGCCGGACCTGCGTATACCTTTTGCTGCGGCGATGCTGGTGACGCCGTGCTTTACTTCGGACGCATGCTCCGGTGTTCGAAAAGTTCATGCATGCCATGACTGAAGCGGTGAAGATTATGTTCAATGATAAGGAGCTGACTTACAGATCCTCGGCAAATATTTACGCCTCAACTCGCAAGATTCTCGACGCTGCCTATGACGAGGAAATAAACGTCATGGAGCCCACAATGGAATTCAAGCTGGAATCCGTCCAGGCAATCGTCGATGAAACCGCTAAGGCCGATTCACGGGCAAAAAAGGCAAGCCTCAAGCCCTGATCGACCGGTCGCTTCTGGATAGGCTCCAAAAGGCGGGTTTCTTCGACAGACTATGGAGCGGAAAATG
>DATLNN010000035.1:0-6378 GCA_035536695.1 Pyrinomonadaceae bacterium
GCGACCTGCCGCCCGTATTTGACAGGACTCACCCTAAATTCAGGACGCCCTACGTTTCGATCATTGCCACGGCCGCAGTAATGCTGGTCCTAACGATCCAATCGTCGTTTCTCACCGCGGTCGCCATTGCAACCATCGCCCGGCTGCTGTTCTATGCGACGACGTGCCTCGCCCTGCCGATATTACGTCGTCGCAGTGACCTGCCGCCGGCGCCATTTACCGTACCGTTTGGGGTCGTGTGTGCGTTGCTGTCGACAGCTTTGATCGTCTGGCTGCTGACGAATGTCGATTACAGAAAGGAGGGGCTGGCCGTAATTATCGCCGCAGCGATCGGGCTGATTATTTACGCCGTTTCCCGGCTCATCAGACGGCGGAGTGAGCGAGAGCCTAGCTGAAAACGCCCTCGCCGAGGAAATTCCTCCGAAGGTACGAGATCGTATCCTGCAAGGTCTCTTGCGGGTCACGCGGTGTGAAGCCCAGTTCGTCCTCGGCCTTTGAGGAGTCGAAATACCAAAAGTGCTCGGCCTGCTCTACCTCGTTCGGGGCAACGGGCGAAGCCTTTCCCCAATTGCCGTACACCGAGCTGATCAGCGATGAGCCTGCCATCGCGAGTTTTTTGGGCACCTTTAGCATGGGCGCAGAAACGCCCGAGAGGCGCTCGAGGCGTCCGAAAAAATCGGCAAACGTCATGTTCGCGGCTCCCAGCAGGTATTTTTCCTGATGTCGCCCCTTCTCCAGGGCCGAGATGAACGCCGCCGCTGCGTCACGGACGTCGACAAAACTCAGACCACCGCCGGGGCTGTAGGGGATCTTTCGCGCGAGGAAATCCAGAACCGGCTTCGTCGAGCTAAGCCGCTCGTCATCCGGTCCAAGCAGCAAAGAAGGGTTTAGGATCACCAGGCGCTGGCCGTCCGCATTAAAGCTTTCAAGAGCAGCCCGCTCCTGGTAATACTTCGACGCGTAGTAGGCCCAACGCGAGATAACGTTCACCGGCTGCGGAAAGGTTTCGTCAAAGACCTGTTCGTCATCACTCGCCGCGATCGTGCCGCTTGATGACGCAAGGATCATGGTCGAAACGCCCGCCTCTGTCGCCGCCTCGCAAAGAAGACGTGTGCCCTCGAGATGAATGCGGTTCATCGCCACGGCGTCCGCGTTATCACGGGAAACCTTACCCGCAAGATGAAAAATGGCCGACACGTTCTTGCAGGCCTTTGCCACGTCATCGCGATCTGTCACCGAGCCTTCGACAGCCTTGATCCCTGCGTCCTTCATCCACTCAGGAACTCGCGAGGCCATTACCTTGAGGTTCTTTTCGCCCGTACCAAGAAGCTGGCGGACGATATGCGTGCCAAGAAAGCCGGTGCCGCCGGTAATCAGGATGCGTTTTTCGTTTTTTGTTAATGACTTGGTTTTTGCCATCGTGAAGGTGGCGGGATCGGGTGCGGACGGAACCCGGTCGCTATTGCTCCCGGTTCTGACTACTTCCAGGTCCTCCGGATCGGGTGTGCCTCGGTATTAAATACGACCTTCTTAAAATCCAGAGTCTTGTCGGGAGCAAACAGCAGGTAGAAATACTTGAAAGTCTCAGCCAGCAAGAAGCTGTGCATGTAGTCCGTCTTTTCTTTGGTCACCACACTTTTCAACCCCGCGTATGCCACGTCGTGCCGGCAGTGTTTGACGAAATCGCGCCACATTTGCTCGCCCATTGCGAGGTACTTCGGATCGCGCGTGTATTGGTAAAGAATGTACGTCGATTCGACGATCTCCGGCCGGAGCGGGTAGCCTGCGTTCTCGACCTTTCCTGTTCTATAGTTGTAAACCTCCGGCTCGATCCCGTGGGCCTGCCACATTTTGAACATTGAATCCTGAAGCGCCCGCGCCCGGTTCAGATCGCCGCCAAGGGCCAGCACGCCCGGGAAAAAGGCATCCAGAGCACCGGTGTGGGATTTTGTTCGAGCGCCCGTATTCATATCAACGTGGCCATACCAGAGGCCGCCGCCGACCTCATCACGGACGTGGGTGTTTAGCGCCGCGATGCCATCGTCCCAGATCCTGGCACATTCCTTGTCATCAAATAGGATCGAACATTTCAGCGCGTATTCGTAATAGCTGTCGATCTCGGCGCTGACATGGCTGCCCGGGTTGGTCCATTTGCCTGTTTCGACATTTATGTTCGTGCCGACCAGTCCGAGCCCGGACCGCCGTTTGTAAGTTTCGACCAGGGCGCGCTTTGCCTTCTCGTAATAGATCGGTTTTCCGGTCAGCTTGGATAAGGTCCCAAATTCGAGCAGCAGTGTGCCCGTCTCCGCCGGATTTGATACGGCACCGTTGGTCTTGCCGGTTTTGAGGTTGACGTTCTTGTAAGGCAAGCCGGTAGGCGAATCAAACACGGGCAGGAGCCGCCTTCCAAGGTCGTCGGCCAAGGCCAACAGCTTTTTGTCGCCCGTCATCTGATAGCTGGTCAACAGCCCGCCCAGAATGCGTATGACGATCTCGAAGTTCTGAACCGAGATGTCCTTGTCAAAAGAAAGATTTTTCGTAATGTACTCGCGTGTCGTATCCGCTTCCTTCTTAAAGCCAAGCAAATACAGCGAGTCCAGCGAGTCTACGGGCGTCATCAGGACCGGCGTTCCATACCAATCGCGACAGGTTTTCGTCAGCGGCTTGAGATCATCACGGCCCCAGCAGTACTGCTTATAGCCGTTCCATGCGTGAAGGAATTCGGTTTTGACCTCGGCCGACAAGCGCTTTCGATCGACAGCCTGGCTAATAGCCGGCACCGTACCGAGTAGCAGAATACAGCCAGCCAGCACCGATCGACCAAGGTTTTGTTTATTCATAATGTGTCCACATACTAAGGACATTTACGATCTTGTCTTTCTTGACGACTTCATAGATCAGACGATGATGCTTGTTAATTCTCCGGGAGTACCTGCCCTTAAGGTCGCCAGAAAGTTTTTCGTAGGGTGGCGGATGACTAAATGGATTCTGGATGAGAATATTTAACAACCGCTTTGTCTGCGAACCAAGTCCTGCCCGAGCAAGTTTTTCGGCGTCCTTGGCCGCGCGCCTGGAATATCGCAGTGTCCAGGTCACTCTACTTGTCCCCGGAATCCAAAATATCGATTACTTCCTCGTGCGAAACCCATTCCTCGTCCGGTGTTTTTGAAGCTTCGCGGACAGCCTCAACCAGCCCGGGCACAGAGGTCAAATAGATCGTCTCCTGCATCGACCGCCAGTCCTCCTCGCTGACAAGCACCGCGTTTTTCCTTTTCGTGGTGATCATAACCTCTTCGTGCTCCTCAGTGACCTGGTCGATCAGGCCGAACAAATTTGCCCTCGCGGATGTTGCTGATACAACTTTCATAAACACAGCCTGTACAGGATTATGCACAGGGTTTCGCGTTTGTCAAATCTTTCACAGCTGTCACTTCTGGATCACTATCGGCTCGCCAAATCCCAGCTCCTTCAACCGCGGCAATTGAGTCTTTGCATCGCCCACAACGAGCCAGATCATACGATCCGGGTTCAGGTATTTCGCCGACAGGTCCTTGATGCGAGCGACTGTCATATCGCGAACGATCTGCTCGCGGGCCTTAACGTAGTCGTACTTCCACCCGTACTTGCTTATATTTTCGAGTAGGCCGAGTTTCGCGCCCGCAGTCTCGAACGCGCGTGCGTTGCTCTTGATCAGAAAGCTTTGCGTCGCCTCAAGGTCTTTGGCCGAGAAATTCTTACCGTAATCCTGCAGTATCTGCTTGATCAGCTGGGCCGACTCCAGCGTTACGTTCGCGCGGACGCCGCTAGAGATCATAAAGGCACCTCGACTCTTCGTCCCTCCGAAGCCCGAATTAATGCCGTAGGTGTAACCCTTGGTTTCGCGAAGCTGCTGGGTCAGCTGCGATGCAAAACCGCCGCCGCCGAGGATATAGTTAGCGACGATCGCAGGATAATAGTCGGCTTCAGTCGCAGCCAGCGCCGGCGAGCCGAACCGAAGTACTGACTGCTTTGCGTTTGGAATGTCGTAGAAATAGACCTGAGTCTTTGCCGGCGCGTCCGGCGTCTTGTAGTCGGGAATTTCGACGTTTTTCACCGCCCATCTGGAAGCAATGCCCTTGAGCGGGGCCATAATTCGAGATTTGTCGAGGGCCCCGACTACATGCATGCGAGCGAGCGATGGCGAGAGATTATTGGCATAGAACGCTTTGAGATCGTCTAGCGTGATGGCGTTGACCGACTCTGCCGTGCCCAGAATGCTTCGCGAGCGAATATTGTCCCTGCCGTAGATCAGCTGATTGTAGTTTAGCTGAGCGACCGAGTTCGGATCATCCTGCTGCTGTTGAATCTGGCTCAACGTGCTCTGTTTGACCAGGCCAAATTCCTTGGCGTCCCACCTGGGTTCGAGGAGCATTTCCTCGACCAAGGCCATTGTTGCGTCGTAGTTTTTTGCGAGAGTTGAAACACTGACCCGTATGTCCTCTCTTGACGCGCTGATGTTGATGCGGGCACCGAGCTGATCGATCGCTTCTTCGAGCTGTTCAGGCGTTTTGCGTTTGGTGCCTTCGTTCATCAGGGCGGCCATCATGTTAGCGACGCCAACCTTGTCAGGTCGATCGAGCAGCTGTCCGCCATCGATGACCAGTTCGACTCCTACCAGCGGGACCTCATTGTTCTCTATGCCGAGAACGCGGACGCCGTTTGCCAGCTTGTCTTCCCAGATCGCCGGGATTTTAACCTCCGGCGCCGGGCCGTACGGAGGCTCTTTGGTACGATCAAAGCTCGACGGCGTTCGGTCATATTTCGCCTGCGCGGTCGGGTCGACATCGGCTTCGGCGCCCTGGACGATCTTTTCCTCGGCAACCTCGGCCTTTTTCGAACCTTCGACCGCGAGCTCGACTTTGCCTTTCGGTACAAAGCTCGTGTTTACGTAGTTTTTCCCCTTGATGTACTTCTCGTAAACCCGCTTCACGTCCGCGGGCGTGACGGCCAGAATGCTCCTGATCTCTTTTTGGAACATCCCCGGGTCGCCGGCAATGTAATTGCCCTGCGCAAGCTGTGCTCCCTTGCCCAGCACGCTTGAAATGGAACTGTAAAATTGGGTTTCCTGCCCCGCCTTGATCCTATTCAGATCTCTTTCCGCAATCCCTTCTTTTTCGAACTTCGCGAATGCCTCGTCAATGGCCGCAGACACGGTGTCCAGATCTTTCCCTGCAAACGCGCGAACACTTAGCTGAAAATCGCCGGCAAGCTCAGATTCTGAATTGAACATCGTCACCTGATCTGTCAGCTGTTTCTGCTCAACGAGCACCTGGTAGAACGGGGCCCGTTTGCCGTCTGACAGGTACTCGGCCAGGACGTTCAGCGGATAGGAGTCGGGATGGTACGATTCGACTGTCGGCCATGCCCGCGTCAATTCGGGCAGCGAAGCAAAATTATCCTCGTGATAGAAGTTGACCGTCTGCGCGACCGTTCCGGGCCGTTTTGCGATGGGCGGGATCGCCTCGCCGCGTTTGATCTCGCCGAAGTATTTCTCAACCCATTTTTTGGCCTGCGCCGTGTCAAAGTCACCGGTTACGACCAGCGTAACGTTATTGGGCACATACCAGCGCCGGTAGAATTCCTTTACATCCTCAAGAGTCGCGTTTTGAAGATCATCAAGTGAGCCGATCACCTGCCAATTGTATGGGTGGTCGCCCGGATACAACGCCTTGTCGATCACATACGAGGTGTGCCCGTATGGCTGGTTGTCGTAGCTCTGACGTTTCTCGTTCTTCACGACCTGTTTTTCTTTAGCCAGCACGTCCTCACTGACCGTATTTATGAACCAGCCCAGCTTGTCGGCCTCCGCCCAGAGCATTTTTTCCAGCGCATCCTTAGGCACTGTCTGCAGATAGTTGGTCCGATCCCGGCTCGTCGAGCCGTTCGCCCCCGAACCGCCGATCCTCGAACTCATAACGTCCAGCCCGCCTTTGCCGAGGTTTTCGGACTCCAGGAACAACAGATGCTCAAACATATGAGCAAACCCGGTTCGTCCCACCTTCTCGCGCGCCGAACCGACGTGCGCTGTGAGGTTTACCGCCACAACCGGGTCGCTGCGGTCGACGTGAAAGACCACGTCGAGACCGTTTGGAAGAGTGAATTTTTCGTAGTCGATCTTTAACGTCTGGGAGGCAATTGGGTTCGCGATCAAAGAGATTAAAATGAGAGCCAGACAGTATTTTAAGAGTTTCATATCAAAAATGATCAAAGGTTTTTTGTATTTAATACGGGCCGAACGAGGTAACGGTTTCCCGGCGAGTGAATAAAGCTAACAGCTATTGGCCGCTGTCAATTTTCTTTTCTCAATCCGCAATAACAGGATCCTGCTTTCGTGAACGT
>DATLNN010000036.1:0-3725 GCA_035536695.1 Pyrinomonadaceae bacterium
AGACGGTTTCGGCCGACGGCTCGCTGGTGGGTGTGTATCAAAAGAGCTTTGAGCTTGCGGAGAAAACGTATCAGCAGGGCGCCGACGCGTGGAACGGTAAGCCCGCGTCGCTTGAAACCGCCCCGAATCAGGACCCCATAACGGGCACGGCACCGGTCGAGCACGAGGAAAAGAATTAATGAATTGTTCCTATCACACCCAAAACGCCGCGACGGTGAGCTGCAATGGATGCGGCCGACCGTTGTGTCCGGGATGCGACCATCGCATCAAGGGGTTTCCATATTGCCAGGACTGCATCGTTTTGGGTGTCGATCTTTTAAGACAGCAGAGCCGTTCTGATCACGCACCGTTCGTAAAGAAACGCACCTCACCCGTGATAGCGACATTATTGTCGGCGATCTGCCCGGGCTTGGGCGCGGCCTATAATGGCCAGACTGTTAAAGCCCTGGTATATTTCGGCGTCTTTATCGGGCTCTTTCAGATGGCTCTCATCACCGGTACTGCTCTGTTCGTATTCGGCTTCATAGGCATGTGGCTTTTCTCGGCGTTAGACGCGTGGCGCACCGCGCAGATGATCCGCTCGGGCGTTACGCCGGATATGGCCGATGACATTCTGGTCAGAAGATTTTCCGGTAATCCAAAGATGTGGGGCATCGTGCTTAGCGCCTTAGGTGCGGCGTTCCTGCTTCAACAGATCTTCCCCGTTCGCGGCCTTATCCGCGGCCTGCTTCCTCTGATGCTGATCGGCCTTGGAATTTACGTACTGCGCGGCCATATTTTCAAACCTAAAGTCGAACAGGTGCGATGGTCAAATACCGCGCCCCAAACGAGCTTTGCTCTTGTCAATCCGCGCTATAATGAGAGCGGTTATCGCGGAGACACCGATTACTCCGACCGCTCGCGAAGCGGAAGTTGGAGAGATGTTTAGATCGACAATTTATTTTTGGGAGTTTTACGAATTATGTTAAAAGCAGCATCTATCGGTGGCAGCATCATGATCATCGTCGCACTGGTGATCGCCCTGCTCACAAAACTCATCGCGTTTGTCGGCTTTATCTCGTTTGCGATCAAGCTCCTGATCATCCTCGCCTTCGTCGCCCTGTTTGCGACCGTCGCCTTTATGATTTTCCGCGGATGGCAAAACAGCCGCCGCCGCGACTGAGAAAAAGGAATGATCCCGCGAAGCCGCAAAGGGGCAAGGGGCGAAGAAAGCCAAAAGGAAAAGTCGGGCTCGGATGAGCCTTCGTCTTTGCGTCTTTGCGACTTTGCGGGCCATTTTCTCCTATCAAAACGTCAGATAACTGAGATTCTCTCTTTACGTCTCATATCCCCCAGCGTAACCGGCAAAGACGCCGACACTAAGCGTGGCGGCCAGCCCATTTGCCTTTCTCGTCCCAATATGTTTCTATTGAGTATTCACATCCAAGTGGATGCGGACAGCAAGGTGGTTCCCATACAACTGCGAGAGTTTGTTTTTTAAACGAAGTTGACTCTTGTTCCCAGGTTTCGCGTTAGTCGCTCGCGGCTATTCTTGCGTGATTCCGTGTGCCGAGACGATGGATTCTCGGTACGTAATCATTAAAAGGAGCTTAAAAGCATAATGCAGAAGAACGAGAAGTCATATACTTTTCTTTTATCGCACTCATCAAGATCAGGTATATATTTCAAGCGAACAGCCGTTAATAAAAGCTATTTGCATTTTACAACTGTTGGTATTTTTACATTCCTGGGCCTTACGGTCCTCAGCGTGGGCATTCACGGTCTTGTAAACACGACCGTATTGGCCCCACCCGTAGCACAAGCAACGGCCCTCACTCAATCAGCGGCAAAACCCACGACCGGGCCGGCAACCGCGCCTAACAGAAGCGCCGAACCCATCGACTACTCCCGTCCGTCAGCTTCAAGCGAATTAGCATCGGGTAGCGGTGGCCCCGCCGATGGAGATCTTGACGCCGATAGCGCTGATCTCGAGAACCATATCCGCACAATCCAGGCCACCACAAATCAGGCGTACCTGCCCACCATGTGGGCACACCTCGGCAAGATCAATAACGAATTCGGCTTCCGCCGCAATCCGTTTGGCGGCCGGACTTACGAATTTCACGGCGGCATGGACATCGACGGCGAACGCGGCGACCTCGTCGTCGCCCCGGCGAACGGCACCGTCGTCGCCGCAGGCTACAAGGGCGGCTACGGCAACATGGTCGAAATAGACCACGGCAACGGCCTCACCACCCTCTACGGCCACCTCTCAAAGGTCGAATCAACCCAGGGCGACGTCGTCACCCGCGGTCAACTCATCGGTCAGGTAGGCTCGACCGGCCGCTCAACGGGCCCGCATCTCCATTACGAACTTCGTCTAAACGACAAACCGATCAACCCGCGAGTATTCCTACCTGCGGAACCCACCGATCTGGCGAAGATCGTGAGGAGATAGGATCGCTGAAATCCAAAATGAACGGCGGACTGGAAATAGTCCGCCTTTTTTTATGGACGAGACGTTCAAAACAAGGAAGCCTCGAGCATTCGGCAGAAGGCTTCGTAAATTCGGCCCACGACTGCCGAACGCGTAGTAAGGATGAGACAGAAGGCATTTTTTCGGCGTCAGGGCCCTGGTATTGGCATCATATTACGGCGGGAGAATGGCAAACTGCTTTTCCTATTTTAATCCGCTATATTATTCGCAGGTAAAATTCTATGAGATCGAAAATTCATCGCTTTGTATCGTCCGTTTTTGTATTTGCGCTGCTGCTTTCATCGGCGTCGTTTGCCCATGCCTTCGACGAGGGCATGTATACGCCCGAGCAGATCGCGGGGCTCCCGCTCAAGCAGCGCGGGTTGAAGATCAGTCCGCGCGAGATCTATAACCCAGCGGGCGGCGGATTGACGGATGCGGTCATCCGTTTGAGTATCGGGTGTACGGCGGAGTTTGTTTCGCCGGATGGGTTGATATTGACCAATCACCACTGTGGTTTCGACGCTCTGGTTTCGGCGTCGACGCCCGAGAAAGACTTGATCGAGACGGGATTTAGGACAGACAGCCGTGCTGGCGAGATACCGGCCAAGGGTTATTCGATATTTATCACGAACCGAGTCGAGGATGTGACGCCAAAGATCAACGCCGGGACGGAAGGCCTGTCGGGCGAGCCCCTTACGGCCGTGATTAAGAAGAACACCGAGGCGCTGCAGGCTGCCGAGCAGGCGAAGGCGAAATCGGGCTCGACCGTGCGCATTCAGATGCTCAACAGCGGATACTTTCACTACCTATACGAGACGATGCAGGTGAAAGACATCCGCGTCGTTTACGCTCCGCCGCGCAACATCGGCGTGTTTGGCGGTGACCCGGACAATTTCGAATGGACGCGGCATACGGGAGATTTTACTTTTCTGAGGGCATATACGGCGCCCGACGGCTCGTCGGCGGATTACTCAGCGAGCAATGTACCGCTCAAGCCGAAAAAGTATTTGACGATGAATATCGGCGGGGTCAAAGACGGCGATTTCGCATTCGTGCTCGGCTATCCGGGCGGCACCACGCGTTATCGCGAGAGCCAGTCGATCGAATACGCCCGCGATGCCAACTTCCCTTTTCTCGAAAAATGGCTCGATGCCTTGAGCTCGGCGCTCCGGTTGGTCGGCTCGGGCGATGATGCGAAACGCATTGCGTTTCAGTCAGATATCGCCAATTTTGACAATTCACGCAAGGTTTACGGCGGTGGCGGAAT
>DATLNN010000037.1:0-4595 GCA_035536695.1 Pyrinomonadaceae bacterium
TCGTCGTCGAACATCATTTAGCTCCTCCGTCTGCCGCATATATTAGGGCTCTTGCAATAGACCGCTGGGCGAGTGGAACCTTGAAGGCATTTTCCTTGTGCGGTCTTGCCTGCCTCATGGCTATCTCACCGGCTTCGGCGAAAACCTGTTCCGTTGGCCGTTTGCCGGATAGAAAATGCTCTACCTCGACGGCCCGCCAGGGTTTGTGTGCCACGCCGCCCAGTGCTATACGCGCCTGCTTGATCGTTCCGTTCGACGCCGTTTCGAGAGCTGCCGCGATCGATACGAGAGCAAAGGCATAGCTCGCCCGATCGCGAACTTTTAAATAGTGCGACTTCGCGGCAAATGGCGACCTTGGCAATTCGATCGCCGTAATGAGCTCGCCGTGGGCCAGGTTGTTGTCGCGTTCAGGCGATTCGGCGGGGAGGCGATGAAAATCGGCGAACTGTATAGACCTCTCCCGGCCGTTCGCACCCTGTACCTTGACGACCGCATCCAGAGCCGCAAGAGCGACGCACATATCGGACGGATTAACGGCGATGCATGAATCACTCCAGCCAAGGATCGCATGGTACCGATTCAGACCTTCCTTTGCCGAGCAGCCGCTGCCGGGGTTGCGTTTGTTGCACGGCGTCGCCAGGTCGTAAAAATAATGACACCGCGTTCGCTGCATCAAATTGCCGCCGTTGGTCGCCATGTTGCGGATCTGGGGCGACGCTCCGGCGAGTATGGCTTGGGCCAGGAGCGGATAATTCTGGCGGATCAGCGGGTGGTTCGCGGTGTCCGTGTTTTTAGCGAGAGCCCCGATCGACACGCCGCCGCCCGGAACAGGCCGGACAACCGACAGGGCGAGCCGCGAAATATCAACCAGAGCTGACGGCTGATCGACGCCCTCTTTCATTAGGTCGATCAGGTTCGTGCCCCCCGCGATGAATCGCGAGTCCCGCGTTCCTCCGTGTGACCGAACTGCATCCGCCGGGTCGACGGCTCGCTTGAATGAAAAAGCCCTCATCGCTTGCCTCCTTTGCCGGCCTGGATGTTCTCGATCGCATCGACAATATTAGGATATGCCCCGCACCGGCAGATGTTGCCGCTCATCCGCTCGCGGATCTCGTCGCGGGTTAACTTCTGGTCGCGAGCGGCCGAGCGAATGTTCGGCGTGACGTGGCTGGCATCGCCTTTCTTGGCCTCTTCGAGCATGGCGATCGCCGAGCAGATCTGTCCTGGAGTGCAATAACCGCACTGCATTCCGTCATACTCGATGAACGCCGTCTGCATCGGATGAAGCTTATCGCCCTCAGCCAGACCCTCGATCGTGGTGATCTTTCGCCCGTCCGACATCGCGGCCAGGGTTAGGCATGACAGCTGCCGTCGTCCGTCGATGATCACGGTGCACGCCCCGCACTGGCCGTGATCGCAGCCTTTCTTGGAGCCGGTCATGTCGAGGTTTTCGCGTAGAGCGTCCAGCAAAGACGTTCGGGTATCAATCGACAGGGTGTGGTCTTTGCCATTGATATTTAGCCTGAGATCGACCTTCTCGACTGGAATCCCCTCGACGATCGCGGGCCTGCTGGCGAGTGACAGTACCGGGTCGGTTGCAGCTAGAGCTGCCGCTCCGAGGCTGGCGGCGCCGGACCGCTTCAAGAATTCGCGTCGCGTCGCCCCATGATCATGAGCGGATGCCGACGGGTCGCATAAGTTTTTCATAGGCCGTGTGCGGTGTTTTCTGAACAATATCATATTCGGCCGTGAAATAAGAGCGGGGGGAGAGCCGCCCTTCCGAACGATGAGATACCTAAGTCGCTTTATCTTGTCCTATCTACCCTGAGGGCCAATATACGCAGAAACCGCTCAACGACAAACGGTTTGCGGGTGAAGAAGGGCGGCTCTGCCCCCGCTATTTCGTCTGCTTTGACCTTGGGTGAAACCGGTCGTAGTTTCTTTTCAGCTGCGTGCTCGTGATGTGGGTATAGATCTGGGTCGTAGAAATATCGGCGTGACCGAGCATTTGCTGAACGCTGCGGATGTCAGCATTGTTTTGGACCAGGTGGGTTGCGAATGAATGCCGCAGCGTATGGGGCGAGACGCCTTCGAGGCCGCATTTCGCGGCATACTCTGTGACGAACGCGTGGATCACCTGCCTGTTGATCGGGTTCCCGGCGGGTGTGACAAACAAATTGTCGATTCCGACGTTCTCCTTTTTTCGCCTTAACGCGAGATAGCTTTTTAACCACTCGACGGCACTCGTGCCTACGGGCACGCGGCGGGTCTTGCTGCCTTTTCCGGTCGTCGTCAGAATGCCAGCGTCCAGGTCGATATCATTCAGCCGTACATTCGCCGCCTCGGAAACGCGCAGGCCCGACGCATACATCAGCTCGAGGACCGCACGATCACGCAATCCCGTTTCAGTTGAAACATCGGGCGCCGCCAGGAGTAGTTCTATCTCGGACCGATTCAAAAATCGTGGCAGATAGACTCCCTTCTGGTGCGAGACCAGGTCCTCCGCCGGGTTCTTTTCTATATGCCCGTCAAACATAAGGAACTTGTAAAATCCCCGGACAGCGCTGATCAGGCGGCGTTTGGTGTTTTCCGAAAGGTTTCCGACGCCGAGATCCATTAGCCACTCGCGCAGCTCATTTCTTGTTATCGAGCGCAGCTCGACAGAATTCTTCTCGGCCCACCCGCGAAGCCGCAGAAGGTCATTTTCATAACTATTTATTGAATTCGCGGACAGGCCCTTTTCCACGCGACAGTAGGTCAGATACTCCCGGATCAGATCTCGAGTGGTGCTTAAGTTCTGCTGCATGAGCTCAGGCTGGCTGCGATTCCAGCGATTTGATGGCGATCTTGTGAAGTGTTTCCGGACCAACGTCCGCTCCGTTCGGCCAGACGACCGTCCAGCCATCTACCGAAAAGTTCTTGAAGTAGTCCAGGTCCTTGAGAAGCTCAAAGAAAGGATAATCCTTGATCCATTTGGTAAAGTCGATGACCGCTCTCACCCCGTCGCTGAAGGTCAACGCCAGCTTATAAGCCTCAACATACTCTGCCTCTGTAACTACAACAATATCTTTCATCTACTTCAATAATGATGCAAGCAGCGCAACCGGGGAAGCGCTCAGTCGTGCTCTTCACACTCTGAAACATGTCCGCTCAGCACTTCTTGGTGCGGAAGCAGCGCCGACGAGGCGGCGTGACGAGAGGCATTCCAGCTACGCGGGTCCGTCTCCTTATTCTTTGTGCAGTTTCTCCGCGCGAGCCGTTCGAAGATCTGTATCTGGTCGGTTTCATTGAACTCGCTAAACGAAGCGAGCAACTGCGGCAGCGCGTCGTCACTAAGCTCCGAGTTGTATTTCGCGTCGAACGGCCGCCCTTCGCGCATTAGCGAGATGTTGTGTTTGACGATGAATTCGTCGGGATTCAAGACATGGGTTGCCCCGAGCAGCAGGAAGGCCGCCCACAGCGCCCCCCACGCAAAATGTTGACGTGAGCCGCGGAGTACCGTTCCTCCGAACCAGATAAACACAACAGCAAGCCAGGCCATAAATATCAACGGGTAGAGCCGGACCGTGGTCATGCCGTAGCCCAGATTGCCCGTGAGAAGAACGAGCCTTTGGACGGCCGAGGCCATGATCACGAATAGGAGGCCGATCTGGATGACGGCGAGCCCACGGAATAGCTTTTCGGTGACCGGCGTTTCCTTTCGAATGAGCCAATGTGAAATGAGCAATATCGGCAGTACCAATGCTGATACGGCCACCAGTTCGCCAAAACCTCGTCGCGCGTATTCGGCGAGCTTGAAGTCGGGCGTATTTTGGACCAGTTCCATTCCGCCGAACAGGTATGGAACCTGGACGATGACAAAGCTCAGGAATAGAAGGTTCATCAGGCCGAGGACCACGCCGACTTCGATCGAGCCGAGCGTGAAGGCCGGCGGCAGCATCGTGTTGTCGATGTCGGGCCACTGCCAGCGCTTCGGCTGTTCGGTCTCGGAAGCAGCCTCCGTTGCTTGTGTCGAATGTTCCGCCCTTACTGACGTGCGGGCTTGTGCATCGGTGTTCGGGGGGTCTGAGATGTTCAGGTGGTCGACGACCGACCGGTTATCGGGCAGAGTGACCGCGTGTTCGCCTGATTCGGAGCGGAAGCTGTCGACCTTACTTTCCTGAGGTGCCGGCATGACGCTGATGGGCATCGACCATCCCGCATCCCCTGCGCCAGCGAAGGATGACGTAATCAGCACTCCACGTAGGTAACCGGCCGATAGCCAGCTGAATATTGCGAAAAGGATCGCATGCGAGAAGATCGTTTCGGGGTTGAAGTTGAACACGCGCTGCACCCAGCCGGCATACACGGCGTCGGCGGCCATGAACAAAGCGCCAAAGATCAGTATCAGAGGTGCGGCGATAGCAACACCGCGGATGACCGAAAACGCGTGACGGCTCCATCCGCTCCGTGGCAGCTGTGGCCATTTAATGTCCGCGGCCAACAGGGCCGCCGGGGCGAACAAGGCATTTACGCTTGACCAAAGGAACCCGACTATATAATGAAAGACTCCCGCGACGTTCGCGGCGACCTTCATCCGCGGCACAAACAACACC
>DATLNN010000038.1:0-7427 GCA_035536695.1 Pyrinomonadaceae bacterium
TCAAGAATGCTGCTTGAGGCCCAAGCCACGGGTAATCTCGTCATGGATACTCATCTTGCGGCCGTGGCCGCGTCCTGCGGGGCGAAACTCGCCAGCACCGACCGGGACTTTAGCCGGTTTTCAGCAATTCAATGGGTCGATCCTCTCACGACAGCAAACGACTTTTGACAACATTGATCGTTTCCAGCGCCCGAAGGTATTCCAAGACGAGTTCCACCGGCACAGGCCCATATATCGCTGATACAGTGTCGCGAATCTCCTGCACGGTACGCTTGCCGTCGGCGAGGTTGAGGATCTCATATGCGTATTCGCCGCCCGAGCCGCGGAGGCCCTGGTGGCGGAGCAGGCGCAGGGCGGCGGCCTTTTCTTCGCCGTATTTGTCCGTGAAATAATCATAGCCAAAGGCGCCCATCGTGCCTTTGATGTCGGGGTTGCGCCGAAATACGATACGGCCGTCGCCCACCACAGGCCTGGGCGGTGAAACCGTTTCCATCAGGCGCTCCTGGTTATTGATAAATGCATTCGCATTTGACCGCAGAGCCTGAGGAAGAACAAAGAAACGCTCCATCGAATCGACCAGCGATCGTTGGTACCAAAAATGGAAGCGGACCAGATTGGCGGCTTCATCGGCGGGCAGTGCGGCACGTCGCTCGAGCACACGTGCCGTGCGTCGGAGGCCGCCCGATTGTATGACATTCAGAAGCGCGTCGGCGTTCGCCGCCCTTGCATTGGCAAGAAAATAACCGCTGGCCGCACCGATAAAGCCCGCGCGTTTGAGCTTGGTGGGGTCGATCATCATCGGCGTGTCAAAGTTCGTGTGAATGTAGCGGTCAGGCCAGTCGTTGAGATAGATCGCGGGGATCGAGAATGAGCTGTCGGTGTAGATCTGGTGATCGCTGCCCAAAGAGAACTCGGCGAGCCTGGCGTTGAGCGGCTCTTTGCCGCCTTCCGGAGCGACGAGAGGATAAGGAACCGACTCGCCGCTCGCGTGGGCGTATGACTGCTCGTTAACGAACTCGCCAAAAGCTTCCGCAACCTCGTTCACGAAAGAAGGCAAACTTGCCGGCCCACGAGTAATGTGAAAAACGGCTTTTGTTTCGGGCCCGCCGCCGACCATGTCCATATGGATCGCGGCCTTGATGCGACGTGTGATGTCGGGTCTGGCATTGAGCAGAGTCAGCGTGCCCTCGATCTCGGGCGGCCAGATGAATCGGATCGTGCGCGCCGGCCGCTCGATCTTTCCTTCCTTTATCAGCTTCGACAGAGTGCGTGCGACCTCCAGGATCGTCACGCTGCCACTCGCGTTGTCGTTCGCCCCTGGCCGCGGGTGGTCGAGGTGACAGCTAAAGACGATCTCTTCTTCCTTAAGCCGTGGATCGGCGCCAGGGATCTTGGCTGTGGCGATGTCGTAGTTTCCGACGTGTCGTCCAGCTCGCACCTCAGCCTTAAATGTAATTTTCTCGCCGCGTGCCAGCCGTGTCTGATAACCGCGCGCTTGCTTGAGAGAGAGCATGAACGCAAATGTTTTCGTCGGCGTAAAACTGTTGAGATGGCCCCAGCGGATAAGATTGTCATTATCACCGAACCAAGCCGTGCGCTGATTTTGAGCATAGCTCAAAATCCCCACCGCTCCATATTTTTCGACCGCGAGCCGCGCGACACCCTCGGGCTGCGATGAAGCAAGAACAAGTTTTCCCCGTACATCCTTGCCGGCGTAATCGCGTTCGCTCGTTCCGGCGCCCACGTCAACAAGGTCAGCCGTAACGTTCGAGCTCTCGCTGTCCTGAGCCAAAACGAGAGGCATAGCATCCCAACTGGCAATGCGGAGTGGAACCGCTCCCATTTCCCAAAGCTCAGCAAACTCGGCGTCCCACGCCGGGCGTGCCTTCTGTGTTCCGTAAAACGTCTTTCCGTCGGCCGGAAAGCTCAATACGGCAGCGTCCGATAGTCCATAACTTTTCGCCTGCTCCACGATGAACTCTGCCGCCGTCCGAAACCCGCGTGATGCCCGCATGCGATGCTGGCGCGAAATGAATTCAAGGTTTCGCTTGGCTGTCTCACCCGACAGCTCATTTGCGAGCGCAGTAATCACGGGCTCGGGCAAAAGCGGCGGTTTGGACTGAGCAATAAGTGCGTTAGCGAACAAACATACGGCAAAAAAGGTCAGAATCATATTCCTCGCTAGTCTCATGTCGTTAATCACCACCAACTATCCAAGGACTTTCGCCCAATGCCATCGACTCCTCTCTTCCAGACACAGATAAATTTCGCCGACCCGCTTGCAGCTCGGTTGTTCACTGTTTGATGAGTCAATGTAAAATGACCGTGCTCAACCAACAGGTCGCCGGACATCTGCGCCCATTCGGTCTTTACGTCGTGCTGCAGGATCCGATTTGGCGAAGGCCGCGTCCAATATCTCCTAACCGCATCGCTGCCCTTTATGGGATCGCCCTTGGGCGGAAACAGGATAGCGTCGTTCGTATAGATCGCGGTAAGTTCCGCGACTTCTTTTTCGGCCCATCCGGAGGCGCTCGCCCGAACGACCGCTCGCGAGAAGTCCAGCCCTCCCGTGCGGGCCACATCGTCCGCGGCGGCGGAATTCGGCTGTCTGATAAAGTTTCCTTGTTCGGATGCCAGCCGCCAGCGGCCTTTTTGTTTTACCCAAACTGCTGTGTACCGCTCGCGGATCTCAAGCGCTTCTCCACGAAAGGTGCCTTTGGCCGTGAACCTTCCGGTCATAACCGCCGAATTACCGTAGACACGCACCACTACATCGTCACTTTTTCCAAAGTCGAGCTTTAATAGGCCCGAGCGGGCTATCTCCAGCTGCTGTGCCTTGTTCCTCACCTCACCCTCAGGCGAGGTATATACAAAATCATCGGCGAAGATCCTGTTGAGGGACGACACATTGTTAGCAACGATCGCTGCATCGTACTGCGCGTTCAATGCACGGAGCTGTCGCTCGACATCGCTCTGCCCATTAATGGCGAGGGAAAGGACGATGACGGATAGAAATAGAAGTGGTCTATTCATACTTTTCCTGACTCAAAACCCAGCCAGTACCGTTTCGACTCGACCGACGATGTCACCGCGCCGGTTTCGCACCGGCATCGGAGAAATGTCCGGCAGATCGGAATCGGTCAGAATGCCGAGCCTTCGCAAAATCTCAACCGAAACGACCGGCCTGGCTCGATGGTCGTCTCCATCCGCGATCTTTAACGCGATGCCCAGGCCGGCCAGCCAGCGTTCGCAGGGCAGAACGCCGCAGAGCCACACGCCGTCGGCGCCAACCTTTGACACGATTTGGCCCGCCGCGGCCTGCATTAGCATCGTATCGAGCCGTTCGCTGCCGCCGATCAGCTCGGGGTACCTGGTCATCGCAGCGATGATGCGCGAGCACGCCTGCTGCGTCGGCTCAGGAAACGCCGTCGGAGCGACAAGATTGGCAAAGCTCGTGGCCATCGCTGCGACCGGCACGGCGAAGTTGGGTGCTGCGCAGCCATCGGTGGCGACCTCGATGTCGGACTCGGGCTCTCTGGTAAGATCGGCGATGCAGCGGAGAATGCGTTGTTGGATGCGGTTGTCGGGCGATTCATACGCCGCCGTGTCGGAGCCGATGTGTTTGGCAAAGGCAAGCATAGCGGCATGCTTGCCCGAGCAGTTGTTGTGCAGCTGTGTCGGTACCTCTCCCTGACGCAGCATCTGCTCGGCCCGCTTGGCAAAGAACGGGGCATGCACACCGCAGCGGAGGTCGGCCTCGGCCATTCCGATCCTGGCGAGCATCCCGGCCACTATCTCGACATGGGCCGGCTCGCCCGAATGCGAGGCACAGGCGAGAGCGATCTCGTCTTCGCCAAAACCGAAGGCATCGGCTGCGCCACTCGTGATGAATGGAATGGCCTGGAAGGGCTTGGACGCCGACCGAAAGAACGTGACGGTTGCGGGGTCGCCCGCCGACGCCACAGCCCGGCCGTTACCATCAATTACGAGGAAATGGCCGCGGTGTTCGGACTCGACCGTTTCGCCTCGTATCACTTTTGCAAGGACTTCGGGTTCCATAGCTATTCGAGACTAAACTGCCGGGCTCGATCCGAAAATACTGGTGAGGGGGACGCTCACTCTCCAGTCATGCAGCTGCGAGCATCGCTCGAGCATTTTCGCGCGCTGCTTCGGTGATCGTCTCTCCAGCCAGCATTCGGGCGATCTCTTCTATCTGTTCGGCACCGGTCAGTTCTCGTGCTGATAGCCTGGTCCGGCCGGCGGTGACGGTTTTCTCGACGATGAAATGCCTATCCGCCAGCGAAGCGATCTGCGGCTGGTGGGTGACGCAGAGCACCTGCTGGTTCGCGGCCAGTTTTTTTAGTTTCCGCCCCACTGACTCCGCCACTCTGCCGCCAATGCCGACATCGATCTCATCAAACACGGCCGTTTTCTGCGGGCCGGCCGCTGCTGCGGTTGTCTTGAGGACCAACATCAGACGCGATGCCTCGCCGCCCGAGGCGACTCTGGCAAGAGGTTTTGGCGGTTCGCCGGGATTTGCAGAAAAATAGAACTCGACCCGGTCGTATCCGTTTGGCGTGAAATCCGCTTCGTCCTCGGATGCAGTTATTCGCACCTCGAATTTTGCCTTCTCCATCGCGACGGCCGTAAGGTTCTGGATGACCTGTTTTTCAAGTTTCCCTCCCGCAGCGACACGCTTTTCATGCAATTCCGTCGCAGCTTGCAGGTAGGCGAGCCGCAGTTTGGCAGCTTTTGTCTCGAGTTCCTGTTTGGTAACTTCAGCGGTTTCGATAGTTTCAAGGCGTTCGCGGCTCAGTGTGAGATGTCCAAGCACCGCCTCGATCGACTCGCCATATTTTCGCTTTAGCCTGGTGATCTCAGCAAGACGGTTCTCGATCTCGTCGAGACGCTCAGGTGAAAACTCGAGGTGGCTGAGAAAATTGCGAAGCGCAATGCTCAGGTCGTCCAGCACAGCCCTGGACGAGGCGACGCCTTCAAGGTAGTCCGCAAAACGCGGATCGAAGTCACCCAGTTCGGTGACTCGCTTTTGGGCGCGTTCGAGCGTTGAAAGCGTCGATTCCTCGTTTTCATAGAGTAAGCCAAACGCTTCGCGGGCGAGCGAGGTCAGTTTTTCGACGTTGTTGAGCCGCCGTTTTTCATCATTCAGATCGGTGTCTTCGCCAACCACTAGGGCGGCTGCGTCGATCTCGGCGACCTGAAAGCGAAGAATGTCCAAGAGCTGCAGCTTTTCCGATTCATCGCGTTCGAGTGATCTTAGCCGTGCGCGGCACTCCGACAACGCAGCGAATGCCTGACCCACTTTGTCGTTCAGCCCGCCCGAGTGGGCGAAATCGTCAAGCATCTCGACGTGACCAGCAACGTTGTAGAGCGACGCCTGTTCGCCCTGGCCGTGGATATCCACGAGGAATTCACCGACACGTCTGAGGTAAGTTTGGGTCACACCACGGTCGTTAATAAAAACGCGGCTTTTGCCGGCGAGGGCAATTTCGCGACGGACCAGCAATTCAATTTGGCTGTTATCGACGTCGATACCGCTTTCATCCAAGATGTCCCGCAGCGTCTTGTCAGGCGTG
Source organism: Pyrinomonadaceae bacterium (assembly GCA_035536695.1). Lineage (GTDB taxonomy): Bacteria > Acidobacteriota > Blastocatellia > Pyrinomonadales > Pyrinomonadaceae > OLB17. The sequence goes on from DATLNN010000038.1 coordinate 5,595, forward strand.
ACGGTGAATGAGCCTTCGATCATCGCCGATGGGCATCCGTCCTTGATGAGGTCGGTAGACACGCGCTCGCCCGTTAGAGCGCCGAGGCTGTCGACTATGATCGATTTGCCCGAGCCTGTCTCACCGGTCAATAAATTCAGACCGGCTCCGAACTCGATCGCGAGATCGTCTATAAGAGCTATATTCCTGATCCTGAGGAAAGTCAGCATGCGCTCATCGAAACGGCGGGCTATCGCGTGGGAACGATCTTTTCACCTTTGAACCATTTACCCGACGAAAAAATGGCGTCCGGAGGAAATTGTTTTTCCAGATCGGCGACCGTCCAATCAACGACCCGCTCCTTTCGATAAAACATCAACTCGAGCAGCTCGCCGGCACGGATCTTTGAAAATCGGTGTACGACATTAAAACCGCTGGCATCGTATTCCACCAAGCCGCGCTTTGAACCAAGATCGCCGACGCCCGTTATCGTCACCGGTGCGGCAAAGCTCGCTCGGCGCCGGTTGACCACGCCGCCCACGTCGGCCTGGGTGATCGTAACCACGGGCGTGGGCGTAACCGCGGGCGTGGTCGTCACCGCTGTTTGATCGCTGATCACGACGATGCCGGCGCGGCGAAAGATGAAATTAACAAGGCCGCCGGAAGTGTTCTCGGGGAGCATGAGATAACGGCTCATATCCTGGCTCCGCTCGCTGCCGCTCGCCAGCGCATGAAACGCGGTCAGGAATGCCACGAAGTTCATTTTGACCAGAAACATCTCGTCCTTGCCATGCAGAGCGCCGGTTTCGATAAGTATCGTGGGGGTGTCCCAGGCCGAGAAATTGTCGCCAAAAGCATTTGGCGTCCATTCGTCGCTATAACGGGCGAGGTTGCCAGGGATGAAATGGCCCAATGCGGCTGCTATCGCAGCCGCCAGTCGGGTATTACGCTCATGGCCGAAACTGGGCGTCTTCGCTTCATCGCCATAGACGACAAGCAGAGAAATGGCTGCCTGGTTCGTCGTGCGACCGACGGTCGTAAGGGCTCCCTGATTATGTAGGTTGAAACCGATCGCCGGCATCCAGTCGTCGCGCAGCTGCTTTAGCAGCCGGGCCTCGGGCGTTTTTAGATCGATGGCGTCGCGGTTGATGTCGATCTGCTGGAGATTTCTCCGCTGGTATATCTCTGCGCCGTCGGGATTGAGCATCGGTACGGCTCGAATGGTCATCGTCTCACCGATCCTTTTCACCCAATCCACGCCCGCATTTTTCCGCAAAAACGCAAAAAGGTCGATCAGCGCGGATGTGGCGGTCGGCTCGTCGCCATGCATTTGCGACCACATAAAAACTTTCAACGGGCCTTTTCCCCACTCGACCTGAAAGATCTCGCGTGACGCGTTCGAGACTCCTACCTGCTCAACTTTGATACCCAGTTTTTTTAGTTGGTCAAGATACGCCTTCAGATCCGCATGGCGGACGTCGGATGGGAAGATCTTTGAGATATGCTCTTTATCCCAGGCCAGAGCAAGGTCCTCGGCGGTTTGCGAATTTGCATTGGCTAGCGACACAAGCATTAAGAAAGTGACAAGTGCGATTTGCCGCATATTCAATAAGATAAACCGAAGGCAAGCGTGACGGCAAACGCGGTGCAAATCAGGGCTGCCGCGTTTATATACAAGGGATAGCTCAGACTGACTCGGCAACGCTGCTGTAAACCGCCTCAGTTGCCGTGACCATTTGATCCAAACCGAAGGATGCGCGGGCGCTTGCTCTCAACCGCTCGCTCAGATCGCGGCGCGCCTCATCATCTTTTAGATACATACATATCTTGTCGGCAAGTGCCACCGGGTCCCTG
>DATLNN010000039.1:0-3968 GCA_035536695.1 Pyrinomonadaceae bacterium
GGCCATAACGAAAACCGGCGCAGTTGCACTCTTACGATATCTTGCAATCAATAGCACATTGTGCTATGCTTGGGCCGCACGGATCGGCGTGTTTGCGGTTCTTGTTCTTTGAAAATTTGAAGAGATCTTTGGTACCTGACAGGTCGGCGACCGCTGCCAGGGACGCGCGGATCGAGAACCGATGGCAATTTGTGGGGCTCTCGTACGCATTTTGTGCGACAGGCGGCGCACATCATTTCGGTTCACAGTCGGGCGGGACAGGGCGTTATCAACGTAACATTACTGCTTTCAACAAGTTAGATTTTGTCCCAACCTCTGTGGGACAAACGGGACAATGGGACAAGCGGGACAAGCGGGACATGGGACAAGGTCAGTTGTCGGTTGTCAGTTGTCAGTTGTCAGTTGGTCGAGCCATGCGGCACGAACAAGGAATCCGAAAACTTGGAACCTGAGCAAAGAGCGCACGGGATTCGGCCCGGATGTTGGCTGGGACAAGGCCTTTGGGGCTAACATCACTGTTTTCAACATGTTCCGTTTTTTGAAAAAACGCTGGGACAGTTGGGACAGCTGGGACAGTTGGGACAGTGGGACAGGCGGGACAGTTGGCGATAGCCGTAGGCAGGGGGGCAGCAAGAACACGAAACCCGAAACCTGGAAGTTGAAACCTGGACCAGGAACTGACCTTCGAAACTTCTGCGGGGCAAACGGGACAGCGGGACACGCGGGACGGGCGGGACACGGGACAAGCAGATGTTCGCATCTCTCACGGCGTGTGTTAATCTGTGAATGCTTCTATGAAAGCCATCTCCATCCTCGGCTCAACCGGTTCGATCGGCTGCAACACACTCAGAGTAATTGAGCATCTAGGCGACTTTCGGGTTGTCGCAATGGCGGCCGGCCGAAATATGGCCAAGTTTGCCGGGCAGATCGAACAGTTTCGGCCCGAATTAGTGTCGTGCGATGACGAGCTATGTGCTGAGGTCCTGCAGGGCGAGCTTCACGCCCGCGGTGTCAAATCTCCAAAGATCGAGCTGAGTACTGGGGGGCTGGTTGCCGTTGCAACGCATGCCGAAGCTCAAACGGTCGTGGCGGCGACGGTCGGAGCGGTCGGGTTTCTGCCGACGCTTCGTGCGATCGAGGCGGGTAAACGGGTCGCTCTTGCAAACAAGGAAACGCTTGTCATAGCGGGCGAAATGATGATGGCGGCGGCCGCGAGATCGGGAGCCGAGATACTGCCTGTAGACAGCGAGCACAATGCTATTCATCAGTGTTTGCGGGGCGAACAGCGAAGCGAGGTCAAACGGCTAATACTTACGGCCTCCGGCGGCCCGTTTCGGACCAGGACAAAAGGCGAGATAGAGCAGGCGACGGTCAAGCAGGCCCTCGATCATCCAAACTGGAAGATGGGCGATAAGATCACCATCGACTCGGCTACATTGATGAATAAGGGGCTCGAAGTGATCGAGGCAAAGTGGCTATTTGGCTTTGACGCAGAGCAGATATCGGTCGTCGTCCACCCTCAGTCGATCGTTCATTCGATGGTAGAGATGATCGACGGCTCGATAATAGCCCAGATGGGCGTGACCGATATGCGGCATGCGATCCAATACGCGCTGACCTATCCCGAGCGAAAGCAGAACTCAACTCCGCCGCTCGATCTTGCACGCCTCACCCGCCTCGATTTCGAAGAGCCGGATCTCGATCGCTTTCCGTGCCTCGGGCTGGCGTATGATGCACTACGGCGCGGGGGGACAATGTCGACCGCGCTGAACGCCGCAAATGAGGTTTCTGTCCAAGCCTTTCTGGACGGAAAGATCAGCCTGCCCGAGATCGCCGCGATCGATCAAAGCGTGATGGACGACCACGAGGCCGTGCCGGCCTCGGACCTTGAAACAGTGCTCGAGACTGACAGATGGGCGCGAGCACGCGCTATAATGAAACTGAGCAAGACCGCTTCGGCGATCGTTGCGTCATAAGATGAAGACGGTCGTCGAAAAGAAAAGGCCCGTCAGGAGACACGGACCCGATAGACTGCTCTAGATTCGGCCAACGCTTCACCGGCCCCGAACCCTCTAATGATGAGTTTATTTTGTAGGATTTTCATTTAATGCCAGATATAGTAATTGCAATCTTAGCCATACTTTTCGTCCTCGGCGTGGCCATTAACATCCACGAGTTGGGGCATTTCGTGGTCGCCAAACTTTTCGGAATGCGTGTCGAAGCATATTCCTTTTTCGGTCTCGGACCGCGACTTTTCGGATTTAAGATAGGCCATACTGATTACCGCGTTTCGGCGATCCCGCTGGGCGCGTATGTCAAGCTTTATGGCGATGAGTCGAACGTCGGCCTCGAGGGAAAAGACGAGACGACAGATCCGGTCCCGGCGTCAGAACTATATGAGCTTCGGCCGCGCTGGCAGAAGTTTCTAGTCATGCTGGGCGGGCCGTTCATGAACATCGTTCTAGCCCTCTCGATACCGTTCGGGATGGCTCTGGCCTACGGGGTTCCGGCAAATCCTGCGCCGATCGTCGGGTTTGTGAAGGCTGACGGCGCCGCGGAACGAGCAGGCATTCAGGTCGGTGACAGAATCGTAGGTTTTGACGGGATCGAGAACCCGTCATGGGACCGAATTCAGGATGACGCTCTGCTGATCCCCGAAAAGGCGGTACCCGTAACCGTCGAACGCGCGGGCCAGCGAATACCTCTGACGATCACGCCGACAAAAGTTACCGAGCAAGGCCAGTCGGGAGGGTTTCTCGACATGGCCCCGGATGCGGGCGTGGAACCTGTTGTCGTCGGGAGTATAGACCCGACGATGCCCGCGGCGACCTCTGGTCTGCAGAAGGGAGACTGGATAACCTCGGTCAACGACAAGGCGATCCGCAACACGCTCGAGATGAAAAACCTGGTCGGTGAAGCAAAGGACCAGCCCATCAAGCTTGCGGTCATACGAAATGGCGAGCCCTTGACCATCACTACGAATGCCGTGCAGAAAGACGAGGATTGGCGAATCGGCATAGGCTTTGACTTGACGCTGCTCGATAATCGGGAACCGGTCGGCGTGATCGGCGCGGCCGCCGCGGCCGTGGACCAAAATCTGAGGATTCTTCGCCTTACGGGCAAAGCGCTCGGCCAGGTCGGTACCGGCGAACGCTCGGCACGTGACACAGTGTCGGGGCCAATCGGTATCGGACAGATAATAGTCACGACCGTTTTTGCCAGCGGATTTATAGGTCTTCTTTCCGTATTGATGGCTATAAGCCTCAGCCTTGGGGTAATGAACCTGCTGCCGATCCCCATGCTCGATGGGGGCCAGATCATGGTGCTTGGCATCGAGAAGGTAATGTCATGGTTCGGTAAAACGCTGTCACTGGTGGCGAGAGAGAGGATACAGCTGACGGGTCTGGCTATCGTCCTGCTGCTAATGGTGACCGTGATCTTCTTCGACGTTTCAAGGTTAGTAGGTAATTAGATCGCCACCGTTTAGAGGCGGGCGTGCCCGCCTTCTTGTCACATTGGGCGGGCAAGCCCGGCTCTAACTCGACTGAATTGGCAATGCGAAGACTAACACGAGCGGTAAAAGTTCGCGATATTCAGATCGGCGGCGGTGCTCCGGTCGCCGTCCAGTCGATGACCAAGACGGACACCACCGACGTCGACGGCACGATCCGCCAGATCGAAGAGATGGTCGAGGCCGGCTGTGAGATCGTCCGCATTGCTGTGCCGGATGACGACGCCGCGGCGGCGATGCACGAGATCCGCAAACGTACAGACGTACCAATCGTCGCGGATATCCACTTTCACTACAAACTCGCCCTAAAAGCTCTTGACGCCGGCATCGACAAGCTCCGGCTCAACCCAGGCAATATCGGCCACATAGATCGGGTTCGCGAAGTTGTTCGTGCCGCCGAGGCTCAAAAAGTACCGATCCGGATAGGCGTCAACGGAGGATCGCTCGAAAAGGACCT
>DATLNN010000040.1:0-5118 GCA_035536695.1 Pyrinomonadaceae bacterium
GCTCCTACGACCAATAACCCTAGTCCGCTTAGCAATCTCGGTGGCGCCCTGCCTGGTGTTATACCTTTCAGTGGGGGTTTTGGTGCCGGCCTTGCGACGAGTATCGCCACGGGTATTATCCTGCCTGGTTCGGTACTGAGCGCTTTTCAGAGCAAGGACAACACAAAGCTCATCGCCTCAACTCAGATCCACGCATTTAACAACGAGGATTCATCGGCCCGGATCGGGCAGCGTGTGCCGGTGCAGACTGCCCAGTTTCTGGGCGTCGGAAATACGCAACCGAACCAGGGCGGTAGTTTTGGTCAAACCGCCAACGTCATCAACTATGAACAGGTCGGCTTGACGCTGAAATTTAAGCCGATCGTATTTCCAAACCACGACGTGCAGGTGGCGATGGATATCGAATCTAAGGATGTCGCCGCATCGTCAAATTCACTCGTCCCGATATTTACCGAAAGAACGATAAAGGGAACGGCGAGGATCCAGAATAATAAGACCTTATTGCTTGCGAGCGTCGCGCAGACGACGGAAAGAAATGGCCGACAAGGCTTGCCCTTTCTTGGCGGGCTGCCTATCATAGGTCGACTTTTTAGCACACCTACAAAGGACAACAACCAAGTTGATATCGTCATTGCGGTTACTCCGCGTGTGATTCGAGCCCCGGCCATTTTGCCCGAGGATGAGATCGAACGTCCGACTGGCAGTATTGGTGTGCCGACCAACAGCTCGCTCGAGGCGTTGCTGGTTGACGAGGAGCGCGATGAGATGCTAGCCGCGGCACGACGTATGCCGACCGCCGCGGTTGTCCAGCTGCCTGACCAGCAGCCGCCTACGTATGTCAAGACCGACGCGGCGGCACCCGCAAGCCAGAATTCCGCTCCAGCATCTGCCCCGGTCCGGACCGACGGCGCGATGTCGCAGACAGCCGACACGGCGAAACCTGTGGAAACAACGGCGGTCAACTTAAAACCGATCGACTCCAGCGTTAAAACCCTTCAGCTGAATCAGACGGCGGATATGGTCGCTGCACCACAGACACCTGAGGTAAAACCGGCCGCCCCCGCGCCTATAGAATTGGTCCCGGTACCGGCAGTAGAGCTCAAGCTCGGCGCGGAACTGCCCGAAATGAAAGCGGGAGACAGGATGAAGATTCCGGTACTGATGCAGGGAAGCAACCCTTTCCGGTCGGCAGTTATGGGTCTCAAGTTTGACGATAAGAAGATGGCGGTGCGCGGTGTGATCTATGGGGATGCATTTGGCGCTGCGGTTACCGAAGCGATGCCGTTTTTAAATCAGAACGGCAAGATGTACGTTTCGCTGACCGCTCCGGACGGCAAGCAGGTGATCACGTCTGGCACGCTGGCGTTTATTGAGATCGAAGCTCTTGTGGCCGGCAAACCGGAGATCTCCTTTGACCGCGATGTGCTTAATTTCCTGACCAATGAAGGTAAGAATCTGGTGGTGAAGTTGCAGTAACAACCGTCTATGCGGATAAAAATGCGAAAGCGCCAATCCGGATTCAGCTTATTCGAGCTCATTATCACGCTCGCTGTGCTTGGCGTGCTGGTCATGGGCACGGTGCCGATGGCACAGAACAGCGTTCGGCGGCAGAAGGAGATGCGACTTCGCGAATCTCTCCGGATGATGCGTGCCGCGATCGACGAGTTTAAACGCGACACCTTTGGAGCCTGTCCGCAGGGGGCTATCAATTCTGTTAATCCGACGAATCCCAACTTCGTTCAAAACGCCCCGGCCGACCCGCGGAGCCGCGTGGTGATCGATGACTGTGAGATCTTCGATTCTGAAAATCTCGACCGGTATCCGCCTTCGCTCGATACGCTGGTCGATGGCGTGACCGTCAAAGCGCGGGCACCAAATCTTCGCGGCGGCAGCGGGATCACCGATGGATCGAAACAGGCCACGGATATCAACGAGATCAGAGAGATCGTTAAGGTCTATCTGCGAGAGATCCCCGTCGACCCGATCACCGGTGAAAAGGACTGGCAATTGCGATCGTCTTACCAGGATGCGGATTCAAGCTGGGATTCGATCAACGTTTTTGATGTTCGATCGGCCTCGGATGCGGAGGCAATGAACGGGGAGAAGTACAGTGACTGGTAATCAGGGGTCAGTGGTCAGTGGTCAGTGGTCAGTTTCTGACCGAAGAGCTGGTCAAGCCAAAGTCCAAAATCCAAAATCCAAGATCCAGCGGGGCTTCTCGCTGCTTGAGCTGATGATCGCGATGTTTATCATGATCATCCTGCTCTCGCTGGCGGTGCCCACCTATCAGAGGAGTGTCCGGCACGCCCGTGAGATCGTTCTTAAGGAAAATCTGTTCCAGATACGGAAAGCGATAGACCAGTATCGGGCCGATAAGGGGAAGCTCCCCCAATCGGTGGACGATCTGGCATCTGAAAAGTATCTGCGCGAAAAGCCCATTGACCCGATCCTCGAACGGGCGGAATGGAATGAGATACAGGGCGAGGACAGTAGTTCGGGCGAGGATGAACAGGGCCTGGTCGATGTCAAGAGTATGGCTGAGGGGCAGGACCTTGAAGGCGTTGCGTACAGCGAGTACTAGCCGCACACTATGTTTTCTTCATTGACGAAACCAAATTATCCCAACGCAGCGTTAGGGATCGGGCAGAGTGCGATCTCAGCGGTAGCCCTTACGGGCAAAGCGGGCACTTATTCGATCCGGCAGGCGGCGACGGTCGAGTTGCCGCCGAGGCTGGTCTCACCCAGCTTTCTGGACGCCAATATAGCCGATGACGCGGAGTTTTCGGCATGCCTTGTCGAGGCAGCGGAGAACGCCGGGCTGCTTAAGCAGAAGCGCTGGTCGGTCACGCTGCCGAGCTCGACAGCCCGGACCGCGATACTGGCTCTTGATACGGAGCCTGCCTCGCGGCAGGAAGCCGACGAGGTCATCGACTGGAAGGCCGAGCAGAGCTTCGGCGTGACGGCTGCCGAGCTTCGCATAACCAAACAAAAGATATCGCCTGACAAAGATGGGCGCTCGCGTTATTTTGCAACTGCGATAAAGCTCTCGGTCATCGATGAGTACGAAACACATTTCGAGGCCCTTGGATGGAAGGCCGGCCTGATCCTACCGCGCGCTGTGGGCGAGGCCAATTGGCTGATGGGTAAGCGGGATGATAGTGATTCTTTGCTGATCAGTTCGACGAATGATGGATTTACCGCGATGCTTCTGCGGGGCGACGAGCCGGCGGTCGTCCGGTCGGTTACTTGTTCGCCCACCGAGGTGGAGGACGAGATCTATCGGCTCGTAATGTTTTACCACGACCGGTTCGCCTCGGTTCAGGGGGGCGGACTGCTCGAGCGGCTGCTTGTGATAGGAAAGAATCTGATCCCGGCCACCGTTCAGCACATTGCGTCCGAGGCGCTCGGGCGTAAATTAAAAGTCATGTCTCCGGGCGACATCGGCCTCATCATGCCTGACAGTGGATTGCGATTCGACGATCTCGCCGCACCGGCGGGCCTAGCGGCGCTTGGTGCCTAGTGGTTCTCGATCGTGGAGCGGATCTTCCTCACTTTTTCTCCAGCCGGCCTTGCCATCTGAAACATTTTCGCTAAACTAACCGTAATATCCACCCGGACGATGGCGGTTCAAGCGATATCAATTGATGCTGTAACAAAGCTGGCCGACATGGACCTTGTCGCGAGCGCGCTTCGCGGCCACGCCGATGGCTTTGAAGAACTCGTTCGCCGCTATCAGCGGCCGATAACGGGTTACGTCTTTCGAATGCTCGGCGATTACGAGGCATCGCTCGACGTCACCCAGGAAGTCTTCATAAAGGTCTATAATTCCCTTAGCAAGTATAGCTCCGAATACAAGTTCTCGACGTGGCTCTATCGAATAGCGCACAATGCAGCTATTGACCATATGCGGCGAAATTCGGTCACGCCTCAAAGCCTCGAGGCCGAGAATGCCGACGGAAGCTATGAGATCCAAATCGAGAGCCGGGCATCATCGCCCGAGCAGGATCGCGAACGTAGTGAATGGCGGAGTGAGATCGACGCAGTCGTCAAATGCCTGCCGTCTGCATATCGGGACCTGATACTTCTGCGGCATGGGCGCGATCTGAGCTACGACGAGATAGCCGAGGTGACAGGCCTGCCGCTCGGAACGGTCAAGAATCGTTTGTTCAGGGCTCGCGAGATGATGCGTGAGATCTTTATCGAACGCGGCTTTACAGGAGTTTGAAACATGAGCTTTAACATGCAAAAGCCCTTTGGACCGCTACAGCTTGATACGGCGGACCAGCGTCAGATGGGCATGTTTCTTCATCTGTCACAGCTGGCCAATGTGATCCTTTTTCCGGTGGGTATCATTGTCCCCATAATCCTTTGGCAGACGCAAAAGGAAAAGATGCCGGCGCTCGACGCCCACGGCAAGATGGTCGTCAATTGGATGATCTCCGTTACGATCTATGCCGTTGTCAGCATCATCCTGATGTTCGTTATTATTGGATTCCTGACCATCCTCGCGGTCGCGGTTATGGGCGTAGTTTTCCCGATAATCGGCGCGGTTAAGGCAAACAACGGCGAGTTGTGGCAGTATCCGCTGACTATCAAATTCTTGAAATGACAATGTTGAACGAATCGACTATCAAATCTCAATGCTCGCCCGACGAGATCGCCGCCTATATCGACGGCGAGCTCGATCCCGCGCGTGAGGTTGAGATGGACGCTCATTTCTCGCTATGCCGCGATTGTGTCCGGGAGCTCAACCAGCAGAAACAGTTTCTTTGCTCCCTAAGTTCGGCTCTCGGGAATGACGGTGAGGTTGAGCTTCCGCCCGGGTTCACGAAGCTTATTGTCGCTAATGCCGAGAGCAATGTGAACGGGCTGAGAAGGCCGACCGAAGTTTACAATGCGGTATTCATCTGTGCGGGTCTCGCTTTATTTGTGCTTTTCGCGCTGGGAAGCGAAACTAACGGCATTTTTGATCGGGCCCTGACGTTTCTTGACCAGATCGGTGCGGTCGGAGGCTTCATTGGGAGGATCGTGTATTCGATGTTCCATGGCGCTGCCGTCATCGTGCGCTCCCTTGCATCGCTGGTACGGCTGGACGGCGTTATGGCCGGAGCCTTGATC
>DATLNN010000041.1:0-4546 GCA_035536695.1 Pyrinomonadaceae bacterium
GCATTGAGGTAATTATACAGAATGGTTGGGAACCTCAAAACTTGCCTCATCTCACAGCTAGTTCTCTCTCGCGCAAGTATTTCAACTTATCCCGTAGCTCTGCGGCCTGCTCGAATTTCATCTCCTTGGCGGCATGACGCATGTCGGCCTCTAGCTGATGAATCGTCTCCTTGAGCTGTTTCGGCGAGTACTCCTCGAACGCGTCGAGATTGAGAGGCACCTTGAAATAGTCGGCTTCGTAGGCCGTGACGAGCGTTGCGTCGATCGACTTTATGATCGTGGTCGGGGTGATACCGTGCTCAGCGTTGTACTCCTCCTGTATCGCACGGCGCCGCGTTGTTTCTCCGATCGCGTTTTCCATTGAACGCGTTATCTTGTCAGCATACAAAATCGCTTTGCCGCCGGAGTTTCGCGCGGCCCTGCCCATCGTCTGAATGAGCGAGCGTTCCGAGCGGAGAAAGCCCTCTTTATCGGCATCGAGTATCGCGACCAGCGAAACCTCAGGCAGATCAAGCCCCTCCCGCAGCAGGTTGATTCCTACGAGCACGTCAAACTCGCCGCGTCTCAGGTCACGTAAGATCTTGATCCGTTCGAGCGTAACGATATCGCTGTGCAGATATGTCACCCGGACGCCTACCTCGGCGAAGTATTCGCTCAAATTCTCGGCCATCCGTTTCGTCAACGTCGTTACGAGGACACGTTCATCGCGCTCGGCCCTCATGCGGCATTCTTCGAGAAGATCGTCTATCTGGCCTTTAACGGGCCGCACCTCAACAACCGGGTCGAGCAGCCCGGTAGGCCTGATGATCTGTTCAATAACCTCCCCCCCGGTCCGGGTCAGCTCAAATGGTCCGGGGGTTGCCGAAACGTAGATCGTCTGCCCACGCCGTGTCTCAAATTCGTCAAAGCTCAGCGGCCGATTATCCTTGGCCGACGGCAGGCGAAATCCGTATTCGACTAGCGTGCCTTTGCGTGACTGGTCGCCTTTATACATGGCTCCAAGCTGTGGGACCGTCTGGTGCGATTCGTCAATGACCATTAGAGCGTTCGACGGCAGGTAATCAAGCAGCGTCGGTGGCGGCTCGCCAGGTTTCTTGCCGGTCAAATGCCGTGAATAGTTCTCAATGCCGCGGCAAAATCCCATCTCCTTGATCATCTCGAGATCGTACATGGTGCGTTGGTGCAGCCGCTGCGCCTCGACGACCTTCCCTTCCTCGACCAGCACCTTTTCGTGCTCATCCAGCTCTGCGCGGATAGTCTGAACTGCCCGCTTGATCGTCGTCTTGGACATCACGTAGTGCGTCTTCGGATAGATGGGGATCCGCGTTTCGTGCTTCGTCAACACCTCGCCCAGCAGCGGATCGATGGTATAGACCGCGTCGACCTCATCGCCCCAAAACTCTATCCGATACGCTTGGTCCTGATAGCTCGGATACAACTCGACGACGTCGCCGCGCACGCGAAATACCCCGCGATCAAAATCGATGTTCACGCGCTCGTACTGCAGTTCGACCAGCCGCTGCAACAATTCCTCACGCTTGATCTTCTGCCCCGGCTCGACAAACATCAGCATGCCGTAATACGCGTCGGGGTCACCGAGGCCGTAGATACACGAAACCGACGCGACGACGATCACGTCGCTTCGCTCGAACAATGCCCGCGTCGCCGATAGGCGCAAACGGTCTATCTCTTCATTTACGGTCGCTTCTTTTTCAATGTACAGGTCGGCGGCCGGAACATAGGCCTCAGGCTGGTAATAGTCGTAATACGAGACGAAGTACTCGACGGAGTTCTCGGGAAAGAACGTTTTGAATTCCTGGTAGAGCTGGGCGGCAAGGGTTTTATTATGGGCGAGAACGAGCGTGGGGCGCTGCGTCTGTTCGATGACGTTCGCTATTGTAAAGGTCTTTCCGCTGCCGGTTATGCCAAGCAGAACCTGTTCTCTTGCCCCGTCATTCAAACCTTCAACGAGCTGCCTTATCGCTTCCGGCTGATCGCCTTTCGGTGTGTTTGCAGAAATGAGACGGAATTGCACCGTTCAATCATAACGCAAACGACGCAAAAAAAAAAGTCTAATAGCTGCCTAGGCGGGAACGCCTGCAAAACTGGCGATCGTCTCTCGGACCCGTTCGGAAACGTCGGTTGGCAGGCTCGTGTCGTGCTGCAGCGTTTGCAGTTGGCTCAATGTGCGTTCGTCTCGATGTGTTTTTAGTACATGCAGAATAGCATAGCGGACCCGCTCGTCTTTATGCAGTCTGATCGCATTGAACAGTTCTTCGGTCTCGCCGGTGTATATCACGAGCCTTACGAGAGCGAATGCCTCATAGGCAACTTTGAGGTCGTCATGGATCAACCGGTCAAACGATTTCATCACTATACCGGCCTCTGTCGCCGCCCTTACGGCGTGGCTCATCCGAAATACGTCATTCGTTTCGATTATCCGCTTCCATGCATCGGCGCGATCAAAGTTAAGGCGAAACAGTCCTCGAGCCGCAGCCGCCCGGACCTCGCGTGTAGGGTCTGCGCATGCTAAAAGAATAGTTTCGAAAACCGACTCATGATCAAAATCGGTCAGTATGGAAACAGCCTTTGACCTTAGATTTGAAGACAGATCGTAAAGTGCGATCTGTGCCAGGGTTTCAATCGAATTTCGCGTTCGGAACGCAGCCAATATCTGTACGGCAAGATCCCTGACCGCTTCATCCTCTTCGTATTCTTCGTTTGCCTGTTCGATCGCGTTAATAAGAGCCGGGTCATTCGACAGCGGTAAGGGTTCGTATAGCTTTGCCGGCGATAAATTGTCGAACCCATTGATAGGCAACTGAGCGTATTGAAGCTTGCGCATTTTTTCCTGGAATATTTTCGTATCGAAGTTCAATTCACTGGGCGACCCCATATTATTACCGATCGGTGCTTTGCCGTTGGGAACCGCATTTTTTCGCATGGGGTTGGGCATCGCTTTGGAGCTTCCCTTTTTGGCCTTACGCAGCCACTCCATCTCTTTAGCCGCGTCGACACTTTCCGTTTCATAGTTTCCGTTGTTGTAATTGTTTCGATACCGGGCTTCGTAATCAAATTTCGGCTGCGCGGTGCTCGTTTTGCTCTTGATCCAAAAAAACACCGCCACCGCGAGCCCCAAGATCGTTATTGCCGCAACGCCGATGTACCACCACCCGGACGAGTCAGGCGCGCTCGGTTCCGACTTAGGCGTTTGGGCAGTCGCCTGCAAAACAAGACTAAAAACAAAGCTTGTTAGGGTTACGAAAGAGGTCAGTAAGGAGAAATCACGTCTCACGGGTTGAATTCAGTGTGGCAATAAAGGGACGTTCGCCAGGTGAAAGATAAGCGCGGGTGACACCGATCAAGGTGTCGTCTATCTATTATGCACATTTTCGCGGATGTTGTCATCATAATTTAACGGGGTTAATAAACTTTGAACATCGTCCTTTTTCCAGAATGATTCATCAAGCGCGCTCTTTGTTGCACGGACACCGTCATAATAAAGTTAAAATGATGAAACCCTCTACGACATCCGACTCAGCCCAGATCGATATCCCAGGTATGCAACTCCTACATCGCGGAAAGGTCCGTGATGTCTTTGAGATAGACCCCGAAACATTGCTCCTGGTAGCCACCGACCGAATTTCGGCATTTGACTGCGTTTTGCCCGTCTTGATACCCGGCAAGGGCGAGGTCCTGACCAAGCTTTCGAGATTCTGGTTTGACCGCCTCGCGCATCTTACGGCGAATCATCTTATATCCACCGATCTGGATTCGATGTCTCCCGAGATCCAGGGTTATCAATGGCTTCGGGGCCGTTCAACACTGGTGCGGCGCACCACCGTCTTCCCGGTCGAGTGCGTCGTCCGTGGATATCTGGAGGGTTCCGCGTGGAAGGAATATGAGGCGACCGGAATGATCTGCGGCCATCGGCTGCCTCAGGGGATGAGGCAATGCGACAAACTTTACGCCCCGCTTTTTACGCCGGCAACCAAAGCCGTCGCGGGACACGACGAAAATATCGGCTTTGACCGTTTCTCGGCTATTGTTGGCCAAGAGAGTGCAGAATATCTGCGCGAAACGTCACTTCGCTTGTACTCCGCCGCAAGCGATTACGCGGCTGCACGGGGCATCGTCATCGCCGATACAAAGTTTGAGTTCGGACGTGACAAGGATGGAAATATTCTTCTGATCGATGAGGTCTTGACGCCCGACTCTTCGCGATTTTGGCCGGCAGAAAGCTACGAGCCGGGCCACCCGCAGCCGTCATTCGACAAACAGTTTGTCCGCGAATATCTCGAAACCCTCGACTGGGATAAAAAGCCGCCCGCCCCGACGCTGCCTGACGCGGTGATCGAGGCAACAGCAAAGCGCTATCATGACGCATATCGGATACTTACCGCTGACTCTTAGGTAAACCCGGCGCCGCCCGGTTCCTGCCATCCTGGGCAGGTGCGATACGACGAGATCGGCAAAAAAAAACGAAATGAAACCGCATTATTACATCCTCACCATACTTCTACTCTGTCTTACGGCGACCGCCGTC
>DATLNN010000042.1:0-6136 GCA_035536695.1 Pyrinomonadaceae bacterium
AAACAAGCACTGATGAACTTTAAGCTACTTAGGGAAAGCTCGGTTCTTTAGGCCTTTTTGCTACGGTTTGGAGAAGGTGGTCGGAGATGGTAAAGCTGACATTTCTTTGTTTCGTCCGACAAACGGGACGTGGTATCGATTGAACTCTTCACAGAACGATCAATTCGTTGCTGCTCAGTTTGGCATAAACGGAGACAAGCCGCTAATCGGAGATTTTGATGGAGATGGTAAAGCGGATCTAGCGGTCACGAGATCAACAAATGGAACTCTGGCCTGGTATTGGATCAACAGTTCAACGAATCAGTTTGAGGGCCTCCAGTTCGGACTCTCAGGCGACATTGCAACGCCGGCAGACTATGACGGAGACGGAAAAACAGATGTTTCAGTCTTTCGTCCTTCAGACGGGACCTGGTATCGCTTGAACTCCGCCCAAGATCGGCAGTTTACCGGCGCTCAGTTTGGTGCCAATGGCGACCTTCCCGTTC
The DNA here is from genome assembly GCA_035536695.1 of Pyrinomonadaceae bacterium. GTDB lineage: Bacteria > Acidobacteriota > Blastocatellia > Pyrinomonadales > Pyrinomonadaceae > OLB17. The sequence continues at coordinate 486 of DATLNN010000042.1, forward strand.
CGGCAGATTATGACGGTGACGGGAAGGCTGATATCGCCGTTTTCCGGTCAGGTATCTGGTACCGCTTGAACAGCTCAAACAGTTCTTTCTATAGTGAGCAATTCGGCATCATAACGGATAAGCCAATTCCTAATGGCTTTGTCCGATAAATCCCTATAAATTGTTATCGGAATTAGAGGTGATTGGAGGCGGCGATCGGAATCGAACCGATGAATAAAGGTTTTGCAGACCTCTGCCTTACCACTTGGCTACGCCGCCGTAAAATGGAAGTAGGCAGTTGGCTGAAGGCAGTTGGCAGTCAAAAACCATGCTGCCGACTGCAATTCGCGAACTGCCTACTGATCTTGGAGCGGGAGACGAGACTTGAACTCGCGACTTCGACCTTGGCAAGGTCGCGCTCTACCACTGAGCTACTCCCGCATGGCAAATGATAATTCTACTGTCTGACAGCGATTTGTCAAGGATAGTCCAGCGTCGCAGCGGGCAGGCAAGGGCTTTCGATGTTATGCCCTTGCTGACGCGTCGACCTCTTGCATGCCCGGTCTCAATTCACGGTAACATCTTTCAAAAAGCTCCAGTCGCCGCTAGGGTTGACCTTAATATTTCCGAGCCGCTTGTTCGACACCACCATGTTCGCCGGATACCACAAGGGTAATAGCGGCAGTTCGCTGCTGACGATGTCCCACGTTTTTGCGTAGAGCTCTTTGGCCCGAGTTCGGTCGATCTCGTTCATTGCCGCTTCGACTGTTTGGTCGACTTCGTTATTTAAGTATCGGCTGCGATTGCAGCATGAGACCGAGCCGCCCGGGATCCGTGTCGAGGAGAACAGATCTTTCAAGAATATTGGGTCCTGATTGCCGCCTATCCACTGTCCTGTGTAGATCTGAAACTGGCCTTGGGCGAGTTGGGTGCGGATCGTATTGACCTCGAGGGTTTCGATCTGCACATTGAATCCGGCGTCGCTAAGGGAACTTTGGATCACCTGTGCATACTGATTTACTGCGGCGTTACCCGAACCATATTTGAATATCAATGGCTCATTCTTGTAGCCCGCCTCCTGGAGCAGCTGCTTTGCTTTGGCCGGATCATAAGAATACTGTGTGCCAGGCGAATAGGCCCAGGACTGCGGTGGAAGTATCGAATGAGCAAGTTTTGCCTGATCAAAGAGCAGGTCCGACACGATCTTCTGCCGATCGATCGCGTAACCGATCGCCTGCCGAACCTTGACGTTATTGAGCGGAGCAGACTGGACGTTGAAGACAAGATAATAAATATTTGACCCGTCGAATTTTTCAACGTGCAGGTTTGCCATAGCCTCCATCGCCTTTAGTGTGTCGGGCGGCAGATTCGAGGGCAGCGGCGCTATGTCCACGCCCCCGGTCTGAAGCTCGGCCTGAAGGGAGTTGGCGTCGGTGACAGTTTTTACGCGGAGCTTCTGGATCTTTGGTGCACCCTCCCAATAATCCGCGTTCGCCGCGAGCTCGACGGTATTTTGAGATGAATCAAATGACACAAACTTAAAGGGGCCTGAACCCACAGGTGAATCCTTCTGCTGGGTGACCGTTCCAGCCGGAATGATCGGTATCGCCACCAGATTTGAGAGCAGCTGAGTACGCAATGCGGGACGGGCAACTGTAAAGACGACGGTCTTTGGATCCGGCGTTTCGATCGAGAGAATGTGCGGAACCCGCTGCGTCTTTCGCTCAGTTTTGGCGGCTGCGGGCGTCTGGTTCGTTGAGCCCCCTGGGTCCGCCGGCGGGACGGTCGGCGCCGAGGTATTTGCTTTATCAGAACCTCCGATAGGAACCGTGTCAAAAAACGCCCCGGCCTTAAAACCATTGCTCTTGAGCAGTTCGTCAAAGGTGTATTTCACATCCGCAGACGTAAAATCCTGGCCATTGTGGAACTTAACATTATCCTGCAGCACAAACGTGATGACCGTTCCATCAGGCGATGTCGTGATACCTTTTGCCAGTTCGCCCACGTAATCGAAATTCGCATCTTTCTTAACGAGAGAATTGAACATAAGGCTTTTGACTCGCTCAGCGGCCGAATCCGAACCGGTCGAGGTCAGCGTGTCAAAGGCCGTGAATTTCTCCGACAGCGAGACTGTCACAAAGTCCGCGTTGCGTTGACGGCAGGCGGACGCTCCGCCAAGAAGCGACAAAATAAACAGTACTAATGATAATTTACGCAAAATAGTATTTCCTCCAGCTTTATCGGCTCAGTCGAGAATTTTGGTCGTTGATCTCGACAGACAATTTATCGAGCCGTTCGGCATTGAATTCGGTTGGTTCGGAGAGTTGGCTCTTGGCGTACGCAATGCGTCCGAGCGACGTGTCAATACGGGATGTTGATATCTCGCCAGACTCGACGGCCTTCAAAACTCTTTGGTAGCCCTCGCGCATGGCATTTGGATCGGCACAGATCGCGAGCACGTCGACACCTGCGGCAATCGCCATTTTGCAAGCGTCGCCGATCCCATAATTCTTAACAATTGCGCCCATCTCGAGGTCGTCCGTTATGACAAGCTTGTCAAAGCCCAAGCCGTCGCGAAGGAGACGGGTTACGAAGTTGTAACTTAACGACGCCGGTATGAGTTTCCCATGTTGGTCCGCTTCCTGCAAGGTATGCGCAGGAAAGGTCGCGTGTGCGATCATGACGGCCCGAACGTCGGCAGAGGCGAGCAGCGAGCGATAGGGAAATAGGTCTTTCAATTCGAGTTCGGCTTGTGTGATCTCGACAACAGGTAATTCCTCGTGAGAATCCACGCGTGCCGCGGCCAATCCGGGAAAATGTTTGAGACAGCCGGTTACTCCTCCCATCTGAAGATGTGTGAGAAATGCGCCCGCAAGCTCGACAACGTCCTCCTTAGAGCGTCCGTACGCCCGCGACGCGAGTCCGCCATTGGAGTAGTGCGAGCGCTCTTCGTCGACTACGTCGACCACCGGCGCAAAATCCATGTTGAATCCGAGCCTAAGCAGCGATTCTGCGACGATGGATCCTTGCAAAGCAGCCTCATCTGAATTCGTGATGCGGCTTGCCGGCGGCATGGCCGTCATTATGCGCTTGAGCCGGTCTACGAGGCCGCCCTCCTGGTCGACACTCAAAAAAGGAGTCAATGTGAGACGCTGACGGATGTCGTCCAGGAGCTCGCGGGTTTGGGCCGGTTCGCGAATATTCCGGGCAAAGAGACACACGCCGCTCGGCTTGATCTCCTCCAGCAATCGGGCGCTCGCTTCATCCATCAACGGGCCCGCGATCCCGATAAAGAATAGCTGGCCGACCTTTTCTGCGAGCGGTAAGGAAGTTAACTGTTCGATCATTTCGAAAGCGTATTTATGGTCAGTCAAGAAAATGACTCTTAGACGGAAAAACCTTGCCCGATGGAAACTGGGAATTCGTCACGGAATATGTAAACCCCTTATTGACGGCGAAAGCTGCGACCTCGCCCCTTTTTGAGAGAACGACAAAACCTACCTGCAACTCGCGCGCTCGTGCGGGGTTACGTTTTATTATCCGGCCGATGGCCTCACGGCATGCTTGTTCGGGGGTGCGGCCGTGCCGCATTAGCTCGATAACCGTGTGAGTACCGCAAATCCGGATCACTTCTTCGCCCACGCCCGAGCTCGTAGCCGCTCCGATCTCATCGTCCACGAATAACCCGGCACCGATGATCGGCGAATCGCCAATACGGCCGTGCAGCTTATAAGCCATTCCGCTTGTTGTGACCGCCCCGGACATGTTGCCTCTGGCGTCGAGCGCAATTGTTCCCATCGTGTCATGATTGGGCGAGCCATCGTTGAAAAAGGGCGGCGGGAAGTGTAGCAATGAGCTGCCCGGCTTTGTATTCTCAATATTGACTGTCGGCTTATATTGAGACTTTTTCAACCACTCTCGCCAGGCTTTTTCAGATTCGGGCGTGAGTTTGCCGGTCCCGGCCTCGAATCCGTGTTCCAAGGCAAATTTCCTGGCTCCCTCGCCCGATAGCAGGACATGCGGCGTGGTTTCCATCAGCTTTCGTGCAACAGAAATGGGATGTTTGATGTTCTGTAGGAAAGCGACCGATCCGATATTTGCCTTCTCATCCATGATCGAAGCGTCGAGCGTGACGAATCCGTCGCGGTCCGGCAAAGCTCCGAGACCAACACAGCAGCTGATCTCATCCTCGGCTGACCTCGCTGCCGCCTCTACGCTGTCTATGGCCCGTCCTCCTGTGCCGAGCACCTTCCATGCTGCCGCATTAGCTCTCAATCCGCTATCCCAGGTTGAAACCACAACAGGCATTGAAAATCGCTGCCGCTCTGTTCGCTGGGCCGATAGCTTTGCCGCCCCGACGAGCGGAAGTCCCATCAGGGCTGTCTTTAGAAATGTTCTCCGGTTGGCCATACTCCACGTATCTTAATACGCCGCGCGCCCCCTCGGTAAACTGGATATTGCATTTCCTCGGGAAAGCGTAATAATAATGGACAATTGCCCAGGTCCGCGAGTAAGCGGCCACTCGAGTGTGTCGCCCTCGCTTACGTTCGGGGACCGGACACATTGCAACTCCATGAGATACGTCTTTCCCATTACTTTGTTTATTGCGGTTTGTTTATCCACCGCCGCCGAGCCAAGGGCGCAAGCCAATTGTGTCGGCCCCCAAATATTCACCGCCAGCGCATGTGCGGGTGATGCGATCTCAGATGAAGAAATGATCCTTTTCGATCTCGTAAACAGCTATCGGAAAGCCAGGAACTTACCGACGCTCAAATCATCCGCATCACTTAGCCGAGTGGCAAATCGCAGGATGCTGGACCTCAAGCAAAACCTGAAACGGCTCACTCACAGCTGGAGCGATTGCTCATACGACCTCAAAGATTCGAAAACATGGCACTGCGTTGAGAACGCGCCTAAGAGACTCAGTAGCGGCTACGCCGGTCAGGGCTATGAAACACTCTACCGCGCCGTGAAGGGCAAGGCGGTGGGCCCGACAGCATTGGCCGAGTGGCAGAAGAGCCAGCTGCACAACTCCATCATTCTGAACGAAGGTATTTTCAAATCGACGCCGTGGGACGAGATGGGCGTGGCCATCGACGGCGAATATGCGTCACTCTGGTTTGGTTTTCCCGGCAGGCCCGCGACGGGCGCCGGCATTCTTTACGCTTCGGCCGTCAAAGGGCTGGCCGATGCGTTTACTCTCAGTCAAATAAACGGGAAAGAATCGGCAGCCACTGCTGACAGCAACGTGATGCTTTCGCTGGCCGGACCGAATAAAGAAGTTAGCGAGATATCGTTGAAGCTCCAACCCGGCGGCCGGCTTCTTCCCGATACGGTCTTGATCGCGTCCGCCGTTCTAAAGAACCTCTTCAACGAGTGGACGGACAGCGACGGGTGGATCGCCCGCGGCGCGGCCGCCATAGACGAGAATCCGACGGCAGTGCGGACGAAGTTTGTCCGGGAAATGGCCGTGGAATTGCGTTCCGGAGGCCCGGATTTGCTAAATATCACTATCAAGCCTCGAACGTTAAAATAAATCCAACCCGTTTTAGAGGCGGGCTTGCCCGCCGCTCGTTTGTGGTCCCGCCACGGGCGGGCAAGCCCGCCGCTTAACGGATCATACATCACTTTCTCACCTTCTCACTTTCTCACTTTCGCGCTAGACCAACTTG
>DATLNN010000043.1:0-3101 GCA_035536695.1 Pyrinomonadaceae bacterium
CCGTGCTGCATCAGGGCGGGCAGGTGTTAAAAAAAGTGTCAGCGGTTACGCGCAACATGAAACGCCGGCGGGATGAGTTTGCCGATCTCTCGGGCTATGACCTCGTCTACATCTTTCGCGAGGCAGCGTTGCTCGGCCCCCCGTGGTTTGAGCGAAAGATCGCTCGCTTCGGCGTGCCTTTCGTATTCGACTTTGACGATGCTGTCTTTGTTTCCTACAAAAGCCCGTCGAATGGATACCTCAGCTATTTGAAGTTTCCCGGCAAGACGGCCGAGATCTGCGCGCTCGCCGCGCACGTGATGGTGGGCAACGAGTATCTCGCCGACTATTCCCGGCAACACAACGACCGCGTGTCGGTTATTCCAACGACGATCGACACCGACAAATACTCGCTCGTAGAACGAGATCGTGATCCTGAAACATTGACGGTGGGGTGGAGCGGAAGTTTTAGCACAATCCAGCATCTCGACACGATCAGGGAGGCGCTGCAGGAGCTGGCAAAGATGGAAAACTTTCGTCTTCGGGTGATCGGCACGCCGTCGTATCACTTGCCGGGTGTGGATGTCGACGCGATCCAGTGGCGCTCCGAGACCGAGGTCGAAGATCTCGAAAAGATCGATATTGGGCTGATGCCCCTTCCGGACGAAAACTGGACCCGCGGCAAATGTGGTCTCAAGGCACTCCAATACATGGCGCTTGGTATACCCGCTATTTGCTCGCCCGTCGGCGTAAATTCTACAATTATCAAGGACGGCGAGAACGGGTTTTTGGCTGACGGCAAGGCGGAGTGGATCGAGAAGATCAGGTCGCTCCTCCACTCGACCGAGATGCGCCGCAAGCTCGGCCTGGCGGGGCGAGAGACGGTCGAGCGGGCATATTCGGCGAGAGCGGTTGCGCCAAAGGTTCTGGAGCTCTTCCGCTCAACGGCAGATCGGAATTAAAGATGGAAACAACGAACATATTGGTGACCGGCGGCGCGGGTTTTATTGGCTCGCACCTGGTCGACGCGCTGATCGAACGTGGGCATCGCGTCCGCATTCTCGACTCGCTTGTCGAACAGGTCCACGGCGCAAGCGTTCCTGCGCACCTCAACCCAGATGCGGAATTTATTCGCGCAGACGTTTGCGACGCCGCTGCCGTCTCAAAGGCGCTGGACGGCATTGATGTCGTCTATCACCAGGCGGCGGAGGTCGGCGTCGGGCAATCGATGTATGAGATCGTTCGCTATGTAAAGGCGAACGATCTGGGGACCGCCGTCCTGCTCGAAGAGATGATCAAGCGGCCGGCACAGTTTAAGAAGCTGGTCGTCGCATCATCGATGTCCATATACGGCGAGGGGGCATATCGCTGCGAAACCTGTAACGTTACCGTAAACCCGTTCCTGAGGTCTAATGATCAGCTGGCCGCTCACGACTGGGAATTCAAATGCGAAAGCTGCGGCTCGCTGCTCAAGACGATCGGCACGAGCGAGCGAAAGCCGCTGTTTCCGACATCGGTCTATGCCGTCACCAAACAGGACCAGGAGCAGTACTGCCTTTCCGTCGGCCGGGCTTACAAGATCCCGGCGGTTGCGTTCAGATATTTTAACGTCTATGGCACGCGGCAGGCTCTCTCAAACCCATATACCGGAGTATGCGCTATCTTTTCCTCGCGGCTTCTGAACGATCAGGCTCCGACGATATTTGAGGACGGAGAGCAGTCTCGCGATTTTGTCCATGTCAGCGACATTGTCCAGGCAAATCTTCTGGCGCTGGCGACGGATAAAGGCGATTACCAGGCGATGAACATCGGCACCGGGAGGGCAACCTCGGTCAAACAGATCGCGGAATTGCTGGCGAAAGGTCTCGGAAAGCAGATCCACCCCGAGATCGTCGGCAAATACCGCGAAGGGGACATCCGCCACTGTGTCGCCGACATCTCAAGAGCAAGGAATTTGCTGGGTTACGAACCAAAGGTCTCGCTCGAAGATGGCCTCGGGGAACTTCTCGGCTGGCTGGGCGAGCAGAAGGCAGACGACAGGGTGGCGGCAGCGACAGCCGAACTGACGAGCCGGGCGTTGGTAAAGTGAGGATTTTATGCCGACAATCTCGACGCCGCGCAAATGTCCCGCCTGCAGCTCCGCCGTTCGCCGGTCGCACGGCCGCAAGAACGGTTTTGAGATATTCGTGTGCCGCGGGTGTCGGACAATCTATACGGATAGGCTGCCATCGCTGGCGGAGGCTCAGGATTACGACTCGTACTATTGCGAATCAAACCTGACCGTGCCGGGTTTTATTGAAACACGGATAGATGAGATTTTGGCTGGTTTTTCAAGCTATCGGCAAACAAACCGACTGTTGGACGTCGGATTTGGCGCCGGGACGATCCTCGAGCGAGCGTCGGCCCTAGGTTGGCAAGCTTTCGGCCAGGAGATTTCAGCACCGGCTGCCCGGCACGCGCGTGCCCGGGGATTCGAAGTGTTTCTGGGTGATCTGTGCGATGCCGGGTATCCGGACCAATACTTCGACGTGGTGACCGCGAGCGAGTTACTGGAGCATTTGCCGGATGCTCGGACTGTTTTGGCTGATATCGCGCGCATCCTGCGGCCCGGCGGTCTGCTTTGGGCGACAACGCCGGCAGCGGACAGCCTTTCGTTCCGCCTGCTCGATACGAAGTGGAGTAATCTGTCGCCCCCGGAACATACCCAGCTTTATTCGCGGAGCGGAATTGCGAGAATGCTGAGTGAGGCGGGATTTAGTACGATGTCACTGAAGACCCACGGGCTTAACCCCGCCGAAATTCTTTCCCACTTCCCCCGCTTCCGTTTCGGCCAGGACGAACAAGGGGGGGTCGAAGATTTTGATCCCGGGCCAACGGGATATGCGCTCAACGAGCAATTCACGCGAAATCCTTTCAGAAGATTCGTAAAGGACGCCCTGAACAGCGGGTTGAATCTTCTGCGGATCGGCGATTCGCTTAAGATATTTGCCGAACGCTAAAGCATTTTTAAGTAATGTACATACTTGGCCTTACAACTCTTGGCGACTCTGCCGCTTCGCTTATCAAGGATGGCGCGCTGGTCGCGGCTGTGGAAGAGGAACGCTTTTCGCGTGTAAAGCATC
>DATLNN010000044.1:0-4141 GCA_035536695.1 Pyrinomonadaceae bacterium
TCCCCAACTCGGACGTTCGTCGCCCCTTAGTTTTCGCAATCGCTCGATCAGCGAATTTCGGTCAGTTTCGTTTCTTAGTGTGTTCATAAGCTTGATTCCCAGCTCAAGCGGCCGCGCATATTTCTTATTCCGGCAAACCCATCCGTTTCAGCAGATCCTTGAATCGCGGGTCGTCGCGTAGAGATTCATATGGGATTTCCCATCTAATGTATGCTAAATCCCCATTACGGGTCAGAAAGTCTTTTTCCAACCACTCAAAGGCTTTGTCTTTGTCGCCTAAACCTGTGTACACCGCAGCGACCCATCGTCCATTTGCATCCTTTCTCGCATACCTTTCCTCCAATTCTTTGACAATTAGGATTGCTTCGGCTTCTTTCCCAGTCACACCGTATCCGTAACCCAAATCCTTCAAAATGTTACTGACTCTCGCACTCAATTCGACCGCCTTTTCCAGATTTGCAATGGCTTCGGCATTACGTCCCTGTTTTAGATATGATCGTCCTAAATAATCATAGGCAAGCGGAAAATTCGGATCGAGTTCAATTAATTTGAGAGAGTTTTCGATGCTTGCATTATCGTCGTTTTGAATCTGATAAATATCTGAAATATTGATGTTGATAACGCTCGAAAGCGGCTCTATCTCATGCGCCCGCTTCATCATCGAAGCCGCTTCCTCAAACCGTCCGAGCTTTCTTAGAAGAAGAGAATACCAATGATAAGCCGTCGCGTAATTTGGACTGAGGTCAATCGCCCGTTTGTATTCCCGTTCGGAGTCCGCCCATTGCCATAACTGATCATTGACGAGTCCCAACGCGGCGTGTGGCTCCGCTAACTGGTCGTCAATTGCTATCACTCGCTCGGCATATGCTTTTGCGGGCGGTATTGTTTCGCTAGTCGGAGCTCCAGAGTACTGACTCAAAACAGCGTAGCAATCGGCGAGACCGGCGAATGCGAGTGCGTAATTCGGATCCAGGTCGGTCGCGGATTTGAAGTGGTTGATCGCATTTTGAATGCTTTCGGCAGTGCGCTTGTTCCAGTGATAACGTCCTTTGAGGTAAAACTCATAGGCCTCCTGGTTCTGAGTGCCCCTTTTCAAAACCGCCGCTTTTTCGTTGCCGAACAGTTTCAGTTTGAGAGCATCAACCACTGCCAACGCAATTTCATCCTGAACGTCGAAAATGTCCTGCATCTCACGGTCATAGCGTCCCGACCAAATGTGAAAACCGGCTGCGGCATCGACAAGCTGAACCGAGATGCGTAAACAGTTGCCCGCCTTTCTCACGCTGCCCTCCAGAATATTTCTGACGTCCAATTTCTGGCCGATCTCGCTGACGTTCATGTTTTTGTTCTTAAAGGAAAACGCGGAGGTCCTCGCGGCGACTTTCAAGTCTTCAATTCTCGACAAAGCATTGAGAAGCTCCTCCGCCAGACCGTCGCAAAAGTGTTCGTTCTCTTCATCCGCGCTTATGTTCACAAATGGCAGCACGGCGATGGAATTGGAGTTCTCCGTGGGGACATTACTACGGGTATTTCGAAAAACTTTGGTTTTTGCCTCACCAGCGTGGAACCCCGTTGCTACCGCTCCCGGTTCTGACAAAATCGCAGTCGCCGGTTCATCCATCGACGCCGGCCCTTCGAGCAGCGCATTCCCGTCGTCGAGACAGTAAAGCAGCGTGTCGTCGTAATAATCTCGCCTGCATTCGGGGCAGCGTTTCATAGACAAGCTTCCGTAAATCGATCGTTTCCAGCCGATTCGACCTCGGCTATCGTCGCCTGATCACAATAGATATTCAGCCACAATACGCCTCGTTGTCACGCCCCGTTTTGGCGTTAGCCCTATCTCTCGTCCGCTGCCAGCGAGTGTTCAGGATTCCCCGTTCTTGTTTTCTCTTCTGCGTCGTCCAAGCCGACCTGTTCGGCGAGCACCGTGTCGGCGGCGTCAGCTATACGTTCCTCAAGTATCGGGCTTGGGGCATCCATCGGGTGGTCATGCTCCCCAGCGTGATAGAAATGCGACGCTTGATAAAGCTCGCGAAGAAACTTGAAGAATACTTTGCCGATCGCGATTGCCGGGATCGCGAGAACCACGCCCAGAAGCCCGAAAAGTTTACCGCCGATGAGCAACGACAGGAAGACGGCCATCGGGTGGAGGTTGAGCCGCCCGCCCAAAATGCGTGGGGTGAGCACGTAACCTTCCAGAGTCTGCACGCCGATGAACACACCCACGACCGCGGCGAGATCCCATACCCCGCCGCCGGCCGCCACGGTGAACCCCCCGGCCAGCACGATGCCCAGAATTGTACCGACATAAGGGATCGCGTTCAGCAAGCCCGCGATAAGCGCGATGCCCGCCCACGCCGGCACGCCGAGAAACCAAAATCCGACGGCGTAGAAAACCGCCATGATAATGCCGATCAGAAGCTGTCCCCGCACATACGATTCGAGGATCCGCCCCGACTCGTCGAATAAGCGGCTAAAAGGTTCGCGAAAGCGCGGAGGGATCAAATCTTCAAGCGAATCCCGCCATTTATGAAAATCGATCAGGATATAGAAAACAAAGAACGGGACAAGCAACAAGTCGAGCGAGGCGATGACTGTCGAATAAATTGTCGACTCGGCATCGCCTCCGGTCGTAATTTGAGTTCCGTCCGGAGTGGTGGTGGTGGTCGTCGTGGCCGCGGAGCTGCCAATCACCGCCATCGGATCGCTCAAAAACTTTTCTATGCGCTCGCCGGCGACCCGCTCGAGTGCGGGCGAATAGCGCTTCAACATCTCACGCTGCCGTATCGCATTCTCCGGCGAAAAACTCTCGGCGATCTTCGTACCGGCCTTTGAGCTTTCTGCCCACAGATCGGGGAGCACGTACGCAAGGAAGGCAGACATTACGAGTGCCACGAGCAGGATCGCGACGAGTGCGGACACCGTCCGCGAGAGCCCACGCTTTTCAGCCTGCAATACGATTGGATTCAGAAGATAAGCCACGGCGAACGAGGCGAGTACCGGGACGATCGCCACGCTGCCGACAACGTAAAGGAAATAGAGTATGAGAACGGATATGACGACCGTCGGCACCCATCGCAACCACCAGAGCGGCGACCCGTCGTCCGGGGTTTCTGCAACCGGCGAGGGAATATTCATATAGGTTTCAGCACTTCGCAAGGCTCGCATCCAGTGCTTGGATCAACGTTATCCTTTGATGAATTCCACATCCGTGCGGTCCCGATCGGCATTGCCGTACGGACCGCCGATGCCGGTCGCCGCCGGGCCCTTGGTCTCTTGAATATCTTGAGCATGGCTTCCGAGCACAGCTCCATGGTCTTGAGATCTTCACCGGCTCGATCGTCGCCTGCATGATCCGCATTCCGAGAACCTCGGCGGAGATCGGATATTGCTGCTGAAGCCCGAGGAGTAGATAGCGTGAACTTCATGGCCTTATTACCTGAAATTGCTGATCAGCACCACGTCATTACTGACCGTACCTCGTGATAAAGCTAGTTGCTGCCCGTCGCGTGAGTATGCGAACGAGAAGATGCGGTCGGCTTTAAAGTCGGTCAACTGTTTCGGCGCGCCGCCTTCTAGCGACTGCGCGAAGATATTTGAGACCCCATCCCGAGTGATAACGTAGGCGACGGCACGACCGTCGGGTGTCCAACGAAGAAGCGGTGACGTGCTAAAGCTCCTCGACGTATCAAACGTCTTGGACGCCTCACCGCCTTCGAGTGGGGCGACGGCGATGCGCCACGGAGCATTCTCATCTTCACGGTAGAAGTAAGCTAGCATCTTCCCGTCGGGCGAAACGGCCGGCGCTGTAGAGATTTTGTCCGTGAGCTGCACCGGCTGACCGCCCTCCGCAGGCATTTTCCAGACGGTCGTTCTGCCAAAAGCCGTGCGATAAACCAGCCAGCGCCCGTCCGGCGAGAATCGCGGACTCTGTTCGCCAGTCCCATTCGTCAGCTGGCGCTGGTCGCTGCCGTCGATATTCATCCTCCAAAGGTGTGGGGCGCCGGTCCGGTCGGAGTAGAAGACGATGGAACGACCGTCGGGCGAGACAACCGGCCCGTCATTGATGCGCTCGTTAGCTGTCAATTGCTTCGGGATGCCGCCCTCCAAGCCTGTGATCCAGATATCGTCGTTACCACTC
>DATLNN010000045.1:0-7394 GCA_035536695.1 Pyrinomonadaceae bacterium
CATAAGTTCGTAGTCATCCACCTTCAAACACATTTTGCTGTCTCAAAAGAGTCCCTTTTAAGAGAGTTCAAGGGTGTGCATTATGCACCCAGAAGCATTAACGCCCGGCATCACCCGCGCCTCGATGCAACGTGCATGAGGGGCTTCGTGACGGGGCGTCCGGTGCATGCCGTTGGGCCCTAGGTCGGACGGGATCCGATTAGCCGACCTCACCGCCGCCGTTGGTCGCCGATTTGGAAGAAAATAGGGCTGCGTAGCTCCACACTCGGCTGTTTCAAATAGTCGCACGCTACCAATCTTCCTTTTTTCCCGCGAAAAAACTATCATACTTAAAACGCACGAAAAGTGGTTCAACCCCGACCAAACTAGGTCTATATGCACAACCGACCGCAGGCAAGTCAAAATAGCGGCGCCAATCTGACAAAGGGATTAGCAGCGGGCATCGTCGCTGGTTTTGTTGCGTCGGCCGTGATGAATCAGTTTCAGAAAGTACTCGGCGAAATTATAATCGGGGAGGAGCGCTCGCATGGAGCGCAATCGCTGCAAACAGGAGCCCCGCGCCGGGGAGCAGGGCGAATGTTGGAAGAGCGCGGCGTCGAAGATCCAAAGGACGACTCGGCGGAACGGCTTGCACAGACAATCTCGGTCGGCGTTTTTGACCACGAATTGAGTGAAAGCGAAAAAGACAAGGCCGGTACCGCCTTTCATTATGCGTATGGCGTTTCGATGGGTGCAGCATACGGTCTCGCCGCCGAGGTCATGCCGGAAGCGACAATCGGCGAGGGAATGCCGTATGGGGCATTGATCTGGGTCGGGGCGGATGAGATCGTGGTGCCGATGCTTGGGCTGTCAAAATCTGCGGGCGAGTATTCACTTCCGGTGCTCGCATCGGCCTTTGCTGCGCATCTGGTGTACGGCTTGACGCTTGAAACCACGCGCCGCGTTGTGCGAAACGCCCTCTGACTCATGCATGAACTGTCTGTCGCACAGAGTATTATTGACGGGACCCTTGATGAACTGGGATTGCACCCTGACCGCCGGGTTGCAAAGATCCACCTGGAAGTTGGATGCCTTTCCGGCGTCGGAAAAGAAGCACTTCTTTTTGCTTATAACCTGGCGTCCAAGGGCACGCCGCTCGAGGGTTCGCAGCTCGAGATCGAAGGAGTTGATGCTGCTGTTCTTTGCCGGAATTGCGACGCCGAGCGAGAGCTCGCTTCCATTCCGGACTTTTCATGTCCGGTTTGCCACACTCCGACCGCTGAGGTTGTTCGGGGACGGGAAATTCTGATTACTTATCTGGAGCTAATGAATCCGCCTGCGGCCGAGACTGCATGACGTATGGCGATACGAACTCAAATTCAGGTCCGCGGAATCGTGCAAGGGGTCGGTTTTCGCCCCTATGTTTTTTGTCTGGCCACCGCAAGCTCACTAAGGGGACATGTTTTTAATAATGCGACCGGTGTGCTGATCGACGTCGAAGGGGAATCACACTCGATAGAAAGTTTCATTACCGCACTTCGATCAAAACCGCCGCCGCTTTCGATCATTGAATCGGTTGCCTCGAAAAGCGTAAACTTGCCGGCCCACTTTCCGGACTTTCGGATAGTCGAAAGCGACGGAACCGGTGCACAATTCGTCCCCATTTCCGCTGATATAGCGACTTGTGCCGATTGCCTGCGGGAAATGTTTGACCCGCTCAATCGTCGCTATCGATACCCATTCATCAACTGCATTAACTGCGGACCGCGATTTACGATCATAGAAAGGATACCGTATGACCGCGCACGGACGACGATGCGGGAGTTTGATATGTGTTCGGCCTGCCGGGTTGAGTATGAAGATCCGTCGAACCGGCGATTTCATGCCGAGCCGACCTGCTGTGCCGATTGCGGGCCGACCATCGTTCTGAGTCCTTGTCTGCGCGGGCCCCACGCCGCAACGAAGAGCGTCCTAAATGCCGACTTCAAAACTAATGCGATCAACAATGCGCGCCAGCGGCTCACAGAGGGTAAGATCCTCGCGGTCAAAGGCATCGGCGGTTATCACCTCGTTTGCGACGCTTTAAATTCGGCGGCCGTCGAAACGCTTCGAAATAGAAAATATAGGGAAGACAAGCCGTTTGCTTTGATGGCTTATTCGATTGCTGTTATCGAGAAGTATTGCTATATCTCGCAAGCGGAAAAGGAGCTGCTTTGGTCATGGGAACGACCTATTGTCTTGCTGGGAAAAAGACCGGCCCCCGGGATGTCAGACGCAATCGCACCGGGCGTAAACTCGCTCGGCTTTATGCTGCCTTACACACCGCTGCATTATTTGCTGCTAGAAGACCTCGACTTACCTTTGGTTATGACCAGCGGCAATATGTCGGATGAGCCAATTGTCTACACCGACGAAGACGCAGGTCAGCGGTTGGGGAAGATCGCGGATCAATTCCTGTGGCATAACCGGCGCATCCATATCCGTATGGACGATTCGGTGACTCGCGTGCCGAACAATCCCACCGCTAACGCGGGTGGTTCTGCCTTGATTCTAAGGCGGTCGCGAGGTCATGCACCGGCGCCGGCGAAAACGTCCTTGAAATTCGACAGACAGATTCTTGCCTGCGGGGCCGAGTTGAAAAATACGTTTTGCTTGACGAAGGGCAGTTACGCGTTTATCAGCCATCACATCGGGGACTTGGAAAACCTGGAGACGCTAAATTCTTTTACGGAAGGTATCGACCATTACCAAAGGATATTTAATCTCGCGCCTGAGATCATCGCCTACGACCTGCACCCGGAATATCTGTCGACGAAATATGCTCTCGCGTGCGACGAGATCGCGTACAAGATCGGCGTTCAGCATCATCATGCGCATATCGCGAGCTGCATGGCGGACAACGGTTTTGAAGGAAAGGTCATCGGCGTCGCGATGGACGGCCTTGGGTTCGGCACGGACGGAAAACTATGGGGCGGCGAGTTTTTTGTCGCCGATTTTGCCAATGCCGACCGGATCGCGCATCTTGATTACATTCCAATGCCGGGCGGAGCGAAGGCAATCCGGGAACCGTGGCGTCTCGCGGCTATTTACCTTCAGCGTGCTTTTGGCGGCGAATTTCTTGGGTTGGACTTACCGTTTGTTAGGAAGCTCGATAGACACAAATGGTCGACGCTGTCGTCAATGATCGCGTCAAATTCAATCTGTCCCGAAACGTCGAGTATGGGCCGCTTGTTCGACGCCGTTTCTGCGCTGCTTGGCATTCGAAACGTAGTGAATTATGAAGGCCAGGCGGCGATCGAGCTTGAGGCCGCCGCGGATACCCGTGTTTCCGGGGGCTACGAGTTCGGGGTGGCGGACAGTGGTATAATCGAGACCGAACCGGTAATTAAGGGCGTCGTCGAGGATATCTTGAACGGACGACCTCCAGGCGAGGTTTCGGCCAAGTTTCATCTTGGTGTCGCGAGTTTGATTGCTGATATTGCGACCCAGATACGGGATGAACAGAGGCTAAACCGCGTGGCGTTGTCCGGCGGTGTCTTTCAGAATATGTTCTTGCTTCAAAGCACGAGCGAAAAGCTGAGAAAACGCGATTTTGAGGTTCTGACTCACAGCCGAGTTCCGTGCAACGACGGAGGTATTTCGCTCGGCCAGGCGGCGATTGCGAATGCGCGTTGGAAGTTGACGCCTTAGCATGAATTAATCGCAGGCGAAAAAAGACTGAAATTCGAACCTTAACGTGGGAATTCATTTATGTGTTTAGCCATACCCGGTAAGATTGTCGAGATCACTGATGTCGATAACCGCATTGCAAAAATTGAGATCGGTGGGGTTCGCCGCAGCGTTAACATAGGTCTGCTTGACGATGTCGCTATTGGCGATTATGTATTGGTACACGTCGGTTTCGCGATGAGCAAGGTCGACGAAAAAGAGGCGCATGAGACGTTGCGCATGCTCAAAGAGCTGGGATCGTACCAGGAGGAATTCGAACAGTTTCAGACGGCGACAGAGTAAGGGAGGCGATGACGAAGGCAGTCAAAGATTTTTCACAATCCTTTTATCCTTTCCTGAATGACGAGAACGAGAAACCGCAGGACTTGATATCCTCGTTGCGCTTCTCTTTGCTCGAGAAGGTTCGAGAAAGCGTCGAGGTCAAGCAAAGTTTTTTTGAATCGAATAAAGACGGCATTCTGGCGGCATCGCTGACAATCGCGAAAGCCTTTTATCGCGCTCGAAAGCTGCTCGTTTGCGGCAACGGCGGCTCGGCCACTGATGCCCAACATGTCGCCGTGGAGTTCATGCACCCGATCACTGTTGGGCGCAAAGCTCTGCCGGCAATATGCCTGAATAATGACATGGCGATGGTGACGGCGGTTGCAAATGACGTGAGCTTTGCCGACGTGTTTGTCCGTCAGATCATCGCACTCGGCAAAGCGGGTGACGTACTCATAGCGATCTCGACGAGCGGAAATTCCGAAAATTTGCTCCACGCTTTTCAAACCGCGCAGCGGATGAATCTGAAGACGGTCGGATTCGCGGGCGATGAGGGCGGCATGATGGAAGAGATGAGGCAGCAGGGATTGATCGATTATTGCTTCACGGTACCGACACCGAGCATTCATCGGATACAGGAATCACACGTAACGCTCTATCACATAATGTGGGACATGGTGCACGAATTCTTGCAGCATAAATCGTTGTTGCAGGGACGGCTAGCCGCAGAGAAAAGGGGATGACACAGTTTCTAAAACTCTTATCCGCGTAATCCGCGGCCAACAATCCATTGAGGTTCGAAGGTGAAGTTCATAGACGAGTATCGACAATCCGACATCGCTTTCCGGCTGGCCGAGAAAATCGCCGGAATGACCGACAAGCCGCTAAAGCTGATGGAAGTGTGCGGCGGCCACACTCACACGATCTTCAAATACGGCATCGAGGATCTGCTCCCGCCAAATATCGAGATGATCCACGGCCCCGGTTGCCCCGTGTGCGTCATTCCCCTCGGACGAACGGACGACTGCATCTCGCTTGCTCTCCATCCCGACGTAATTTTCACAACGTTTGGCGACATGATGCGCGTGCCGGGCTCGAGCACCAATCTTCTGGATGCAAAGGCCCGTGGAGCCGATGTGCGAATGATCTATTCGCCGCTGGACGCCCTAAAAATAGCCGAGATTAACCCTGAACGGCAGGTAATTTTTCTGGCTTTGGGTTTTGAAACGACCTCGCCCTCAACGGCGATGACCATACTGCAGGCGGCAAAGGACAAGGTCGAGAATTTTAGCGTGTTCTGCAACCACATAATGATTGTGCCTTCGTTAAAGGCGATGCTCGACTCGCCCGACCTGCAGCTTGACGGCTTTGTCGGTCCCGGACATGTCAGCACGGTTATAGGCACGCGTTGTTATGAGTTTGTTCCGCGCGATTATGGCAAACCGCTAGTCGTTACCGGCTTCGAACCGCTCGATGTCCTGCAATCGGTTTATATGATCGTCAAGCAGATTATCGAGGGCCGCGCCGAGATCGAAAATCAGTACGGCCGAGTCGTCGAACGCGACGGCAATCGTAAAGCACTCGAAGTTCTGTCGGAGGTTTTCCAGCCGCGCGACTTTTTCGAATGGCGCGGCCTCGGCTCGATCCCGCACAGCGGCATGAAACTAAAGGCAAAATACGCCGCTTTTGATGCCGAGTTAAAATTTGAGGTCCCGGGACTTCGCGTCGCCGACCCGAAGGCGTGTCAATGCGGCGAAATACTCAAGGGTGTGAAGAAGCCATGGGAATGCAAGGTGTTCGGAACCGCCTGTACGCCCGAGACACCGATCGGCTCTTGCATGGTTTCGTCGGAAGGCGCGTGTGCGGCTTATTACAATTTCGGCCGGTTATCAAAGATCGCGCAACGTTCACCAGCAGCACTGTGACCACTTTCTGGTGGGCGGGGGAACCTAAAGAAGATGAGACCGGTACCGGCGAAAAT
Organism: Pyrinomonadaceae bacterium; assembly: GCA_035536695.1. Taxonomy (GTDB): domain Bacteria; phylum Acidobacteriota; class Blastocatellia; order Pyrinomonadales; family Pyrinomonadaceae; genus OLB17. Next base: position 5,951 of record DATLNN010000045.1, read on the forward strand.
TTATTATTAATAGCGATTGCCGCTGACTTTGCACTGCGTCTTTTGTTTCATCGAATGAGCGGGGGCCGTGGAAGTCATGGTTCTTGTATAGCCGCAAAACTGTCGATCCACAGATCACGGCTTTCTATTTGCTTTTTTGTGCGGCGATCGCGGGGCTCATCATGATCCGTTTTTATTATCTCCCCTGAGAGACCACGTAATCGAATGAACGACGCTTTCGTATCAAATCCCCTATTCGAACGCGTCGAACGCGCCCGTCGGCGAAAGCACAAGATGCGCGAGACTCACATAACACTCGCTCACGGCAGCGGCGGCCGGGCTATGCATGATCTGGTCGAAAGCGTCTTTCTCGAATATTTTCACAATCCTTTGCTTGATAAGCTCGAAGATCAGGCTGTTTTTGAAGTGGACGGCGCAAAAAGATTCGCGTTTACGACCGATTCGTATGTAGTTGACCCGATCTTTTTTCCCGGCGGCGATATTGGAGCGCTTTCCGTTCACGGCACGGTAAACGATCTGGCGATGAGCGGTGCGCGGCCGCTTTATCTTTCGGCAGGCTTCATCCTGGAAGAAGGTTTTCCGATCGACGATCTCAGGCGAATCGCGGCGTCCATGCAAATAGCAGCCGAGGAGGCTAACGTACAGATAGTCACGGGCGATACAAAAGTGGTTCAAAGAGGCAGCGCAGACAGAATTTTTATAAACACATCAGGCATCGGCGTAATCGAGAGCGATGTGAATATTTCGGCCGGAAACGCCCAGGTCGGTGACGCGGTCCTTGTCAGCGGCACGATCGGCGATCACGGCACAACGGTTATGATCGCGCGCGGCGACCTCGATCTCGAAACCGAGATTTCCAGCGACACAGCGTCTCTCAATCACATGGTTGCCGAAATGATCGATGAAGCCGCGAAACTCGGAGCCCTCGAGGGCATTCGTTCGCTGCGTGATCCGACACGCGGCGGCGTGGCAACGACACTGAACGAAATCGCGATGGCTTCGAATGTTTACATCGAAATTCGCGAAAGCTTGATCCCCGTCCGTGAAGAGGTAAAAGGTGCCTGCGAGATACTCGGCCTAGACCCGCTTTACGTCGCCAACGAGGGTAAACTGGTGGCAATCGTTGCTGCGGAGATTGCCGACAGAATCCTTATACGAATGAGGGAAAACGAACGCGGCCTGGGGGCATGTGTCATTGGCGAGGTCAAGGCAGAGCCGGCGGGAATCGTTTCACTGACGACGGGTTTTGGTGGAACGCGAATAGTAGATATGCTGGCCGGTGAGCAGTTGCCTCGCATTTGTTAATCCTCGACAAGGACACCGGTTCGCACAACCTGTGAGCCGGCTGCTGTCAGGACAAACTAATTGGCCAACTCTTACTATTTGCGCGATTTGAACCTTTGACAGAAACCCGTCGAAAAAAGAAAAAACCTCTTTCGCAATT
>DATLNN010000046.1:0-4212 GCA_035536695.1 Pyrinomonadaceae bacterium
GAAGAGGCGATGGAGCTTATGAAGGACATGTGGTCGAGGTTTGACACGATGGTCATGGGGCGTAAGACGTGGGACATCGCGGCGGGAACCGGTGGAGAAGGTGAAAAGGGCGGAAAGCGAGATAAGAAGAAAAAGAAGAAAACGAAGAAAAATCCGTACGGTGATTTGAAGTCGTATGTCTTTTCAAGGACCCTCAACCCGGGCGAGCGGGATGGGATTGTCTTTACTGATGTCGATCCGGGCGAATTTGTACGTGAACTAAAGGCGCAGGACGGCAAGGACATTTGCGTGATGGGCGGCGGTGAGTTGGGTACGGCGCTGCTCGAGGCAGGCGTCATTGACGAGATCGGATTTAATATCCATCCGCTGCTGCTCGGCTCGGGAGTACCGCTGTTTCATAAGATGAAGAAACAGGTCGATCTGGAATTGATTGAGTGCAAGCCGATGAAGAACGGGTGTGTTTACCTTTTGTATAAGGTAAAATGAGCGCGGTCGCGGTCGAACACGGGACGGGACCTCTGCGCCCATCTCTATGCACACTGACCTTTTCGTAACCGCCTAGATCCAGCTGTATTACGACCTTTATGTCCCAGAGAATATCGCCCGGCCGGCTCCGCTGTTGATCGCGGTGCATGGGTATGGCGCGCATAAACGGTATATGATGCGCGAGGCGCGGGCCGTGGCGGGTGAAGGCTATGTGATCGCGGCGATCCAGGCGCCGCATCCGCATTACCGCCGAACGGAAGACGGCTTTCGTGTCGGCTATTGCTGGGTGTCGGACGAAAGGCCCGAGGAACATGTCCGGCTGCATCACAAATTTGTCCTGGATGTTGTCGACAAACTCGCGGGCGATGGTTTGGTTGATCGGACACTGGTGTTCATGTACGGGTTTTCTCAGGCCTGTGCATTAAACTTCCGGTTCGCACTTACTTACCCCGGGGTGCTTGCGGGCATCATCGGTGTATGCGGCGGGATCCCAGGCGATCTTGCAACAAATCCCACCTACAAACCATTTAAGGCAGAGACCTTATATTTGTATGGCGATGACGATGAGTTTTACAGCCAGGAACAGTTTGCCGGGTTTGATGCCAGATTAGCCGAAACATTGCCAAACTATGAATCTGTGCATTATACCGCCAGGCATGAGATCACAGATGCAATGCGCGAGAAGATAACGGGATTCTTATCGGGAAGATAGCAAGTATTGCCATGCGGCGACAGCATCGGACCGCGGGCGACTTAACCCGCCCGAAAGGAAACGCCATCGAAGACTTGGCGTGGCGAGCGAGACACTCTCCAGTCGTCATTCGATCCTCAGATCGCGAATCTCGACCTGATCATACCACTCGGGCGGAAGTATCACGCGGCCCGTTCCATCCGCCGCCGCGCCGTATTCGACGGTGAGCTGGTCTGCGCGGGCGCGGAGCAGGATTGAGCGCGGACCATAGAGAACAAACGTGGCCCGCAGGTCGGGATAAAGGGCGACGGGCATTGTAAATCGCCGTTCAACCCGCCTTTCGCCGATACGAAAAGCCACGTCGACGACGGTCGTCTGCACAGCGGCTTTTTGATTGGCGAGAGTAACGGGAATTTGTCTGGCCGTAAACCCCTCGCGCCGGTCGGAGAGGTCTATTTCCGCCGTCTCGACAAATTCGAGAGTGTTGATAAAACTCGCCGGCCCGCGAACCCGCATTTTTTGCGGCACGACGGTGCTGCCGTAGACCTCAAAGCCAGCGGGCGGGCCCGCGCTTATCTTTGCGTGGACCTCGATCTCCTTCTCCACTATCCTTTCCATCCGTACAGGGATCCGGATAGGGAAGATCTCAACGAGTTTTACTCCATCGGGAAGATTGACAACAACATTTTCAGGCATGAGCGAGATAACGCGGTCGCCAGCCGGCATATTGGTCACATCCCTGTTTGCGGTTAGGTCGGGCTTGTTGATCTGATCGAGTTTCCGCTTGTCGCCGCTGACGACGATCTCGATGTCGGATTGCGGCGTGGTGATCTCGGCATCGTCCGGGCCGGAGATATTGAGCGGCACTGAGGTAAAGCGTTTCGTCGCCGGTGTGCTCAAACCCGTAACGCCGAACCATAGCCCGAACGTGATAACGAGCGCGGTTAGCTTCATCGCCCAGTCTTCAAGAAAGATCTTGCGGAGGAGATGCCTGATAAAAAGCGTTCGCTCTGCTCCTTTTGCGTTCGGATCGTTCACGTACAGATTTACCACAGAGGTCACAGAGAGCACAGAGGGGCTAATTGGCCAGACGCCCGATGCCGTCTCTCAAACGAGGACGACGTTTAAGTTACTTCCCACAGTTGCACCTAATTCGCCGCATTTCTTTGTGCCCTCAATGGTAAATATTCTATCCCGCAGTTACATCCGTTTCAGCCTCTTTCATCGCCTTTGGTCTGTCTCGCCGCGAGTCGATCAGCGGAATATCGAGCGCCTCGAGCAATATCTTTCTGAGCTGTGTCGTTTCAACATTGCGCCTTATCTGCCCGGCTTCGACGTAGGTGATCCGGCCTGTTTCCTCGGACACGACCAGTGAAATGGCGTCGCTTCCCTCCGTGATGCCTATCGCCGCACGATGGCGTGTGCCAAGCTCGCGAGATATCTCAGGGTTCTTTGTCAGCGGCAAAAAGACCGAGGCAGCGGCGAGCCGCTCATCTTGTATGATCACCGCGCCATCATGAAGCGGCGTCGCGGGATTGAAGATAGTTACCAGCAGATCGTAGCTGAGGACCGCGTCGATCTGGACGCCGGCGTCGATGAAATTTCTCAGGCCGATGTTCCGCTCGATAACGATCAGAGCACCTGTCTTTTCTGACGCAAGCGTCGTCACTGCCAGGACGATCTCGTCGTAGACGCTGCCGCCGAACTGGCCGCGCTGCCGGTTCATTATGGGAAAACGAAGCCGGTTAGCGAAGAAGATCAGGGCCTGCCGTATCTCGGACTGGAATAGGACGATGATCGCTATGCCTATAAATCCGACCGCGTAGCGGAGGACGAATTCGAGTGTCGCTAGTTCCTGCACCGCCGCGATCCAATAGACCAGAAAGAGGATCACCATGCCGATGACAGTCGGCATCGCCCGTGTTCCGCGCAGCAATTTGAGCACAACATAGACGATGATGAACACGAGCGCGATGTCGATGACATTACGCAGCGAGCCCATCGTCATGATGTAGTCCAGCAGCTGCATTTGTGCTAAAACAGTCGACGTCAAACGCCGCACACATTGGGGAGCATTACAAAGTTAGAATAGCACAGGGGACAGCTTGGAATCAGGCCGCTGTAGTATCTGATCAGGCTTCGAAGGGAATTTCGGCATTCTGCAGCGCGCCGAGCTCATTGCGAGCGACGCGTTCGAGCAGTTTTTCATCGTCAAACATTTTCACAAGGCCGTTTACGGTCGCGTAACGCGGCTCGTCGGCAATGCTCACGGGCAGGTTGATGAATGAACGCATATATTGATCGATGCCCTCGAGCTGAGAGCCTCCGCCCGTGAGTATGACGCCGCGATCGTATATGTCCGCGGCAACCTCCGGGCGAAGTTCGGTGAGTGTGTCTTTGACTAGCTGCGCGATGCGGCGAACGATCACCTCGACGATCGGATAGACCTCGCCCGCCGTAACCTCGACCGCACCCGGCCCTCCCGTTTGAACGTCACGACCGCGTACCGTCATCGATCTATCGATCTCATCGGGGAGGAATGTCGAGGCAAACGTAGTTTTGATCAGCTCCGTCGTTTCTTCGCCGACCTGAAGGCCGCGATGCCGCCGCAGATGTGTCGCGAGGCTCTCGTTAATGGCGTGGCTGCCCATTCGTTCGGAAGTGGAATGGACGATGGAACCCTTGGCTACAATGCCGATATTCGTCGTGCCGGCCCCGATGTCGACTATGGCCGTCGCGCGTTTGTCGGACGGGAGAACCCCGGCGCCGAATGCCGCGGCCAGGCCCTCTTCCATCATAAACACCTTGCCGATGCCTGCCTCGTCGGCGGCGTTCAGCAGCGCGCGCTGCTCGACATGCGTGACGTCCGAAACCATGCTCATGACGGCCTGGATCGCGATGTTTGAGCCGCCGGTCTTCGACTTCTTGACAAAATGCGCGAGCATTTTCTTGGTCCGTTCAAAATCGGCAACAACGCCGCCCGTCAAAGGTGCTCTGACCGTAACGTCGCGCCCCTCGCGCCCGATCATTTCCGC
>DATLNN010000047.1:0-4285 GCA_035536695.1 Pyrinomonadaceae bacterium
CTGGCGCTTAACACCTTAAACAAGTTTGCTTGGAATCTTATGGGCAAATCCCGACGACCTGTCCGGATTTCGTTAATATCTACAAGGATTTTACGCCGCGGTTTTGGATCCTGTCAAGAACTATTTGTCACACTTGTTTAATCATGAGTTTAATCGCTCCCCGAGGTTGGGCCAGCCACGACATACGTCCAATTTTGTCATTACGGTTTTCGCTGAGATAGGATATAACCGCCTCGACGAAAAAATGGAATCACCACTCATCCAGCTGCTTCTTTTCGGATTGCTCGCTGCTCTCGCCAACATTCTGGGAGGCCTGATCTTGTATCCGTCAAGACACTACGCGCGGTTCCGCAAAGTCCTGAGATATTTGCTCGCACTGGGAGCGGGCTTCATGCTTGCAGTTACTTTCCTTGAAATATTGCCGAAGACGGTTTCGCTCTGGAGCAGCGGGAATTCTCATGCGGGTGAAAACCTATTTGTTCCGATGGCCTTGTTGCTCGGGGGGTACTTACTTACCCAATTTTTCGAGCATACGATCGCGCCGCATTTCCACCTGGGGGGTGAGATGCACTGCGATGAGCACCAGCACCAGCTAGTATCGCCTCGTGCCGCTTACACCGCAGTTGCCGGTTTGCTCATCCACACGTTTTTCGACGGGGTTTCGATCGCCGCTGCTTCACAGATCGATCTGCGGGTCGGTTTTCTGGTCTTTATAGCAGTTTTTCTCCACAAGTTTCCCGAGGGGTTCACGGTCGGATCGATGGTGATGGCGGCGGGGCAAGGCTTCCGCCGAGTGATGTTCGCGACATCTCTTCTAGGCTTAACGACCCTTATCGGCGTGCTGGTATTTTATTTGATCGGCACTAATCTGGGCTTCACCGTCGCGTACGCCTTGCCGGTTGCTGCCGGTGTCACACTCTATGTCGCAGCCAGCGATCTCATCCCCGAGGTAAATCATCACGGCGGCACAAGTCCTCTCGTGTCACTCTCCGTTTTTGCCGGCGTTGCCTTATTCTTCGGCACTCAACTGCTGCTTCATGAGGTCCTGGAGCGGTGAGCGCACCCAGCCGTCCGCTACCTAGTATCTGTCACGGAGGCAACGAACATTTTGAAACAAACAAAGTGTCGCGTCGTATATTATCCTGGAGGCACTTTGGTCTTATGAGAGAACCTTTACTGGCTGGCATTCTTAGCTTGTTGATCCCCGGCCTCGGACAGATCTATAACGGAAGAATTATTATCGGAATAATTTGGCTTATACTGACCGGATTTTCGTGGATCGGCTCGGCCGGGCTGTTTGGATGGGTGATCCATCTTATCTCAGCCTGGTGTGCATACAGCTATGCAAGGGATTTTCCCATAAGAACCTAGAGTTTCTTCATACGATCCTCCTCTTTGCCCGGTGTTTGCCGACACCGGGCCTTTTTATGCGTTTTAGGTGACCTAGCCGAAGAGTGTAGTATTGAAGAGGTGATCTGCCGCCAAATCATATGGTAAAAGAGGGCATCCCATTCGTTGCGATCCCGCTGATTGCAGGTTTGCTGCTAGGGATTTTTGGCTTTTTGATTGCGGCCGCGGTTATCCTGCTGATCGCCGCATTTATGATCTTTTTTTTTCGTGACCCGAAACGTGCGATACCCCAGGGCCGTGGATTGATCGTTTCGGCCGCGGATGGACGCGTAACCCGGATCGAGAACGACGGCGAGACGAAACTCGTGAGCGTGTTCCTCTCGCCGCTGGATGTTCATATAAACCGCTCGCCCATCGCCGGCCGGATCTCGAAGATCTCGTACCAGCCCGGGCGAAAAATGCCCGCCACAAGCGACAAGGCAAGTTTGGTCAATGAGCGGAATTCGCTCGTTATCGAAGGGGACGAGATGACCGTCACGTGTACCCAGATAGCCGGCATCCTCGCCCGCCGAATTGTTTGCTGGCCTAAGACAGGTGATAATCTTACTAGAGGTGAAAAATTCGGGCTGATAAAGTTCGGCTCGCGAACCGACGTTCGCATGCCCGCCGGTGTTGACGTTCTAGTCAAGGTCGGCGATCGGGTCAAGGGCGGCGAGACCGTGATCGGGCGAATGACGAGTGTCGAATGATCGATGAAGAATGCGGAGCAATTCGCCGTTATTCGTCAGCGCAGGTCATTGTTCTCATATATGGACGAGGTAAAGGACCCACGACCACCCCACCGAGGCCTGAAGAAGGGGCTGTACGTGATCCCCACGCTTTTCACGGCTGCGAACGTTGCGATGGGTTACCTCGCCGTCCTCTCATCGATACGGGGCTTTCAGCTTTCGTCCGTCGATCCGGCGCTGGCGGCGACTTATTTTAACAGTGCCGGGATCGCGATAGGGTTGGCTATACTTTTCGATACCGTTGACGGTCGGATCGCCCGGGCCACGCGGACTGCCACCGAGATCGGTGTTCAATTCGATTCTCTAGCTGACGTTCTCACGTTTGGAATAGCCCCCACCGCCCTTGTTTACGGCTGGGCAATAGCTCCAGTATTTGCCGAACGCAGTCCGGGGCATAATCTCGGTGTCTTCCTTTTATTTGCCTTTTTGATGTGCGGGGCCTTTCGGCTGGCAAGATATAACCTCCAGGCTACACGGCCTCATGTGCTGATCGAAGGTGCCGTCAAAGTCGATAAAAAGGCATTCGTGGGGCTCCCGATCCCGCCGGCCGGCGGCCTGCTCGCCGCGCTCGTTCACTTTGCACCCGCACCCCTTAGCGTATATGACAGCGCGACCGCACAGATGTACGGCTACGCTCTAATGGCTCTGATCGCTGTCGTGTCGATCCTTATGGTCAGTACGATCCGCTACACCAGCATGAAAGCCGCCGGCAAGGGTCGACAGGGGTTTTTCCTTGTACTCCTGCTCGCCGGTGTCGCAATGGGGATATGGTTCTATTCGGAATATGCCCTTCTTCTCCTTGCCGGATCATACGTCGCCCACGGCGTCGGTTGGTGGGCAGTGCGCTCGCTCGGCAGACTGTTCCGCCCAGTTTCGCGGCCGGAAGGCGAAACTCTCAGGCAATAGGCTCTTCGTATCTCCACTTACTTGCAACTGTTTGAGGCGTATCTAAATTTGCTGACCAGGATAGATTTTTGGTCATTTTTCTGTTTTAGTGTCACTAAAGCGGGGGCTGCGGTGTTTTTGTGTGAGAAGCGACAAATATAACTCATTTCAAGCGCCTTTTCAGATCATATTTCGGAGTCATCATTCAATGAATAAATTGATTCGCACCGTACGTATTACAGCGGCATTGGGGACATTTGCCTTAATACTGTCGGCTCAACTGACTGCTCAGGAGTCGGCGCCGGCAGCCGCCGCGAATGCGACGACCAAGCAAGCGGAAAAAACTGGTCCGGCTGAAATCCCTGGCCCGGGCTACGTCTCCAAAACGAGCCCGGCTCGAATTCCCAAGCTCGCCGCTCCGCCCGTGATCGATGGCATTTTAAATGACGCGGTCTGGAAGCAGGCGGCGTTGTTCGGAGATTTTATCCAGACAAATCCAGGCGACAATGTTGCTCCGAAACACCCGACGGAATTCATGATGGCCTATGACGCGAAACACCTTTATATGGCTTTTCGCGTAAAACAAGACCGAAATACCATCCGGGCATCCGTGTCGCGCCGCGATCAGATATTTAATGACGACTATATTATTCTGTACCTCGACACATTCAACGATGAGCGACAGGCGTATGCGATCTCTTTCAACCCGCTCGGCATCCAGGCCGATGGCACAATGACGGAAGGTCGAGGCGAGGATTACAGCGTCGATCTGGTCATGGAATCCAAGGGCGTCCTGACGGAAGACGGATACACGATCGAGGCGGCGATCCCATTCAAATCGCTGCGATACGAGGCGGGCAAGAATAAGAACTGGGGGCTGCATGTCTTCCGTCGCGTCAAATACAACAACAATGAACTAGATTCATGGATGCCAAACAACCGCAGTATCAACGGCACTCTGCTCCAGGCTGGGAAGATCACGGGCCTGGAAGGTATCGAAACAACCCGGCAACTTGAGATAAACCCGAGTTTTACAATAAGCGAAACCGGGCGACGCACGCGTTACACATTTAACAACGACCCCGCGGGGCGGTATGTGAACGAGGGGATCAAAGGCGATTTCGGAATGACGGCGAAATTCAGCCTAACGCCCACGATCACGCTCGATTTTGCCTACAATCCAGATTTTGCTCAGGTCGAGGCGGACGCGCCGGTCAGCACGGCCAATGTGCGGTTTCCGATATTTTTTGCCGAGAAACGTC
>DATLNN010000048.1:0-10361 GCA_035536695.1 Pyrinomonadaceae bacterium
CTCCTACTTGATTCGCTCGAGCGAACTATGCCTCAGTACCTCATCATGGTTTCGCAGGACCCCAGATCAAAGGGCGCTTTGAGCGTCGACACGGCGATGCTCGCCGTAAAACGATTTTACGTCTGCACGCAGACGGCGATACCCTCAGAGATCGTCGACATCCTCAACAGCGTCGAAATTCCTGCCGATGCGTGCGGAACAGAGCAGTAAGCGATCGACACTATGCGAATTCTAGTAACCGGCGGCGCCGGATTCATTGGCTCTCACCTTTGCGAACGGCTTTTAAGTGAAGGCAACGAGGTCATCTGCCTCGATAATTTCTTTACCGGTCGTAAGGTGAATATCGCGCATCTCCTCGATAGCAAAGATTTCGAGCTGATCAGGCACGATGTGACCGAGCCGATCCTCCTCGAGGTCGACCAGATATACAACCTCGCGTGCCCGGCGTCACCCGTGCATTATCAGTACAATCCGGTCAAGACCGTAAAGACCAACGTCATGGGCACGATCAATATGCTCGGGATGGCAAAGCGCGTTGGGGCTCGTATTCTGCAAGCCTCGACCAGCGAGGTCTACGGTGACCCTTTCGAACATCCGCAGGTCGAGGCATATTGGGGAAATGTTAACCCGATCGGCCTGCGAGCCTGCTATGATGAGGGCAAACGGGTCGCCGAAACCCTCATGATGGACTATCATCGCCAAAGTGGTGTCGATACGCGTATCGTCCGTATCTTTAACACCTACGGCGAGCGAATGCTCGAAAATGATGGCCGGGTTGTGTCAAATTTTATAGTCCAGGCACTCCGCGGACAGGAGCTGACCATCTACGGCGACGGCACCCAGACCCGCTCGTTCTGCTATGTCAGCGACCTTGTCGAGGGCTTTGTCCGTTTGATGAACGTCGAGGGCGATGACGTGCATATGCCTGTAAATCTTGGCAATCCGGGCGAATTTACGATGAATGAGCTGGCCGCCGAAGTAGGAAAGGCCTGCGGTAAAGAAATAAAGATTAGAAATATGCCGCTCCCGCAGGATGACCCGAAACAGCGTCAGCCTAATATTGATCGAGCGAAAGCATTGTTAGGCTGGGAGCCGGCCGTCCTTTTGCCAGAGGGCCTTGAAAAAACCGTTGCTTACTTCGCGATGTTGATCGACGGATCGATGCCGGTGGAACAGGATGAAGGTGTAGATATGCATGCTGCCATCGCCGAACTAAAACGTCTGGTGGTCAAACAGGAGAGTGGACGTTTATGAAAATCTTAATAACTGGCGGAGCCGGTTTTATCGGCAGCCACCTCGCCGACAAACTTATTGCCGAGAGGCACGAGATCACCGTTATAGACGACCTATCAACGGGACGATATCAGAACATCGCACACCTTGAGGACCAGGCGACTTTCCGCTTGATCATCGACACCGTATTGAACCAGCGCCTGATGGAAGAATTGGTGCGCGAGACCGACCGGGTTTATCACATGGCCAGCGCGGTCGGCGTGAGACTGATAATGGAACAGCCGGTCAAGACGATCGAGACCATCTTTCACGGGACCGACACGGTTTTGAAATTTTGTTCGCGGTACCGAAAACGAGTGCTTATACCCAGCACCTCTGAGGTTTACGGTAAAGGTGCGTCAGTGCCGTTTCGCGAAGACGATGACCTGTTAACGGGTGCTACCGATAAGCACCGCTGGGCCTACGCTTGCGCCAAGACCCTGGATGAATTCCTGGCCCTGGCGCATTGGAAGGAAACCCAGCTTCCGGTCGTAGTCACACGCTTGTTCAACACGGTCGGTCCGCGCCAGACCGGCCAATACGGCATGGTGGTGCCGCGATTTATCGAGGCTGCCCTGCGAAACGAGCGGATCGAGGTCCACGGTGACGGCACCCAATCGAGGTGTTTCGGCCATGTTGCCGACGTGGTCGAGGGCTTGATGCGTATGATCGAAACTCCCGCGTGTTTCGGTACAGTGCTCAACCTCGGCAACAGCGAAGAGGTTTCTATCAATGATCTTGCAAAACGGACAATTGCCATTACCGGCAGCTCGAGTGAGATCAAATATATTCCCTATGACCAGGTCTACGGCGAGGGGTTTGAGGACATGCGCCGACGCGTGCCGAGCCTTGAAAAGGCGCGGCAGCTAATTGGCTATCAGCCAACCCGAACGCTCGAAGACATCATCAATGATGTAGCAAGTGAGCTGCGGCAGGATCTGCCGGAATCGAAATTTCATGCCGGTAATTAACAGACATTTCATCCGCCTGGGCATTTTATTGCTCATCGCCTCCTTTTTATCTGTCGCCGCCATCGCCCAATCGACCGGCGGCGTCAAGGGCAAGGTCCGGGCGATGCGCGGCGACAATATATCCGGAGCGACCGTCACGGCACGACAGGGCACAAAGGATATTAAGTCTGTCAAATCCGGCGACAAAGGCGACTTTCTTCTGAGCGGCCTCGAATCCGGAACCTACAACATCATCTTCGACGCGCGCGGGTACAGCACCGGCCTTAAGTCGGGTGTCGAGGTCAAACCCAACCAAACCGTCGATCTCGGCGATCGCCTCTACCTACAAACCGATCAGGGTACCCAGGTGATCGTACATGGCAGCGTATTCTACAAAGACGGAACGAGCGTCCGGGAGGTCGAGGTCAAGGTAGAACGGATAGGCTCCGATGGCTCGGTGAAAAAGATCGGCATTATTCTCACCAACATCCGCGGCGAATTCACCTTCCGCCAGCCCGAGGGCGCGGCCAAATTCCGCATGACCGTTAAACACAAAGGCGAAACCGCGAGCAAAGACATCGAAGTCGATTCGGCGGCGGTCTATCGCCTGGCGATCTCGCTAAACACAACCCGCGAAAAATGACCCGAGCGACTGGAGGTGCAGGCGTCCGGCTTGCCAGTGTCCGAAGGACGCTTGTGGCGCTTCCGTGGCTAACTGAGAATGCACAGCCGCACCACACCGCAGGATATCCAACGCGGTAGACCAGGGTTGCACTCCAACCTCAAGTTTTCTCAAGGGCTCCAACTTATCGTATTCCCGAGATCGTGCTTCAGTCGCCCATAATATACAGCGCGGACTGCAACGCTCGAGATCAGAACATGGCGGTAGTTCAAAGGGGAAATGCCCGCCGCTCTCGGCGGGCATTTTACAAAAGGGCCGGCAAAATCCCCGGCCCTTTTTTGGTTTTTTCGTCGTGGGCCGACATGGGCGCACCCTCATTCTTCGCTCCGCTAAAAAAGTACGTGATTATTGCTGGCACGACGTGTTATAGTTGCAATGGACTTGATCCGTTTATTTCGCCCGACCAGGCGATAAGAAAGCGGTCGGATTGCTCTTTGAAAACTTAACCTCCACAGTGCGTTGAAAATGGAGGAAAAAATGTTGGGACAGTTGGGACAGTGCAAAGATGTGATAGTAAACGTATTGTTGACAACCTTTAGACTGTCCCACGCGTGTCTGGGACAGACGTGGGACACTGGAACAGTGGGACATGCCCCCAAAAGGACCTAAACTCTCTAATTAGCGAGAATTACCGGTCCTTGCCGATGGCGATGCGCATTAACGGATGCTCGTGAAATCGCGGTAGGCGGTAAAGAAAGTTGCTCGCATGGAGCTTCAATTTATCGTCTCCGAGATCTCCTCCGCCGGGCGCATTGCATCGGCGTTGGCGTTGTCTGTCACTATTAGGGGGAATTCGTCAAGGACGACAGTGTTGGCGATGGTTTGGATCCAATAGGTACCAGCGTTCGGGAAGACAACGTTTACAAAAAAGCTGACGTTGTCAGTAAAGCCACCTTCGGCGAGCTCGATTCGGGTAGGCTGCGAAGTGACGACGAGGTTTGATTTATCGGGCGAGAGGATACGGATCTCGGTCTCGTGGCTTCCCTGTCCCTTCCAGTGGTTAATGACGGCGAATTTGATCAGACTGACGGGCAGCTGCTCGACCATGATGTTCTGGAAAATGCCCATCAGCGAGATCTTGTTGCCCATCTCGATGCGAACATCGTCGCAGAGTAGCGTGTACATTAGTCGTAGAGTTGGTGTCATTCTTCGTTCCAAGTTCCAAGTTCCAGGTTCCCGGTTCCAAGTTATGCGTTACGGATCAACTTGGAACCTGGAACCTGGAACTTGGAACTCAACTTTTGATTCTACTTTCCCTTTCCCTATCGTCAAAGGTATAATCGGTTAAAAGGTCCAAACGGCGTGGAATTTTAGGTTATGCTCGTTTATGCACTTATCGCACTCTGCCTCGTGCTTATTGGCATTGCAGGACTGCAATTCTCCTACCTTTTTTACATCGACCGAATGTATCAAGAGCGACGCAAATATCTGCAGGCGCTCGAACAAAAATGCGCTAACCTGACCGCGAGGCTTGATGAGGCGGAGAAGCAGGCCGCAGATCTAACGGTTCGATTGGCCGATCTGCAACCTGAGTCGGCTCTCGAAGATGATGCGTGGGCTGATGTGATCGAAGAGCGTTAAGCCTCGAAAACGACGATCGTCGCTCCCCAGCTTCCCGAGAACTCAGGGGCGTTCTTAAACGACTTCACAAAATCGGTCTCCGAAAGCACCTTCCGTGCGATCTCTCGCTGAACACCCACGCCTTTGCCGTGAACAATTCTAACGATCGTAAAGCCCTTCTTATGAGCCTCAGCGAGATATTCCTCTACGACGGCGCGAATGTCGCGAGGATGAAAGCTATGCAGGTCCAGGGAATCGGTGATTTCGATATCGAAGGGTTCATTAAACGGACTGGGGTTGATCTCGGCCACTCGCTATTTGGTTTTTGTCTGATACTGGGCGATGTCTTCGGGCGGTGTCACTTTAAGGCGGGTTTTATCCTTGAAGACAACAAAACGCTTTTCGGCCATTTCGCCTGAAGGGTTCCTCAAGTTAACTGTAAATGTTTTATTGTCTCCTTTGCCTTCAACCTTGAGCGGCAGTCGCCCCCACATCTCAGTACCCGGGGTGCTCCGCCAAACGGTGTAATAGCTCTGCTCATACTTATCAAACGCGAGTACCAAGATGCTGTCAAAATCTGGTTCGACCCCGTCGACGGGTTTCGAAAAACTGTTTCGTGCCAGTATGACCCAGCTGCCAGGGGCCAGCGTTTTGTCGCCCGCACCCACCTTGTTCGCAGAATCGGCATCAAGACGCTGCCACGTAACAAATTTGCGATTGTTCTGCTGGAAGAAGACGATATCGGTTGGCACCTGCAGTTCGACCTGCCGGCCAAAAAGCCAGCCGGCCGGTGCCGGCGATACCGACGGGTCGAGGCGGACCTGGTACCAAATGTCGTATTTCTCTTCGAGCTTTTCCGGTTCACCCTCTTTGGCAGCCTCGATGTCGGCATTCTTCGAGCGTTTTCCTGTCTTCTGCTGCCCCTTTGGAGCATCGTCAACGTCGGGAACTTCCTGTTTCGGTACAAATTTCCACGCCATGATCTCAAAGGTTGAGTTGTTGGCGAGCTTGAACAGAACATTTTCCGGGTTCATATCCGGAGCTGCCCGCAGGTTCGAGGCCGAACGTATAATACCCGCAGCCTGCGGAGACTGGTCTTTGAACTCCGCAGCCAGGGCCTTTGACTTTTCAAGTGTATCGCTGGTGATAACGTGCTGGGCCTCGATCCAGCCTTCGGTCCTCGCTTCGTCATTAGCTCGAACGCGATACCAAAAGACCTTTTCAAACTCCATCTGATCGATGACGTCCAGTCTGTCGCCACGCTTTACCTCGTGCAGGTCTGCGGCGACAACGGCGTAGGATGTCCGTATCCAAGCGGTTTTGGCGATCACTGTGGCGGTGTCATTTTGCCCAAGAACACCAATATCGAACACGCCGCACCCGAGTTGGGCAAGCGACGCGAAAACCAAGAGGACCAATGATAAAAAGCGTGTATTCATCTCTTAATGCCGGACAACCTTCGCCAGCTATTATAACCCAATTTATCGATCAAATCGCGTTGCCTGCCGGACGGCTTAGCAACTGGACGAAGATGAGCACTTCTTTCTCTGGCCGCGAGTTCGAGACCGGCGGCCGAAAGCAGGGGCGCCCAATCGATATCCGAATAACCGGTGATGTTTCTGTCAATGATCGGAACAAGTTCCGGATAACCGCGGAGTATCTTGAGTATGGCCGTGTTTCCATCCACTCGAGTCGACTGGAGAGGATGCGTGGCAAATACGGTACGCAAGACATTGGTTACTGAATGTTTTCCACCCGATTTCGCAAGCAGGGCTAGGTCACACGCGAACGCTACAAGAATCCCCCTCGCGTAGAGTTGCGTGTTCGCTCCGTTCCAACGGCTCTTTGAGGCTTCGATCAACGATCGGTGCTTGCTCTCCAATGCGTCGATGTTAATTGCTCGCGAAAGGGTGTCGAGATAATCGTCGAAGCGGATTCGGTTTAGTGATACACCCAGTTTTAGCGATTCGTACAAGGCAAATCCCTCATAGAACCAGTCGAAGCTGCCACCCAGATTTAGTCCGTTTGGAATCCACAGGTGAAATATCTCGTGCCGAAGCTGCTCGTGAAGTCGTTGAATGGACTGAGATCGAAACGGCATGTCCGATGCTACGATCGTCACCGAGCGTCCTCTGGTGTCAGCTTGCCAGCGGCCTGACGGAACCGGCACGGGGAACTTATAGATCGCGATGTTATAGTCAGGCCCGGGCAGCGGCCCGTACCGACGTTCGAATTCGCCAAATATCGACTCAGCCATGGCCCTCGCCTCGTCGTCCGAGAAAAGCCACTCGCCGGAGATCGCAACGTGAACACGTTCTTTGTGCGCCTCGGCGCGGGAGTTCTGCCCGGAAGCAAGATGAAAGACCGCCTTTTCCACATCCGCTACCGCAAATACATTCGGGCCCGTCAGCTTCTCGGTGCTGAGCATAGTCCATCCCGCGGGCAGTTCGATCTTCACACGTGCCGTCCTCCCCGCCGTTTGAGGAAGAAGATCGTCCAGCAGTATCAGGCCACTCTGATCTGCGACCCACGAGACGTGAGCCAGAACAGCGGGGTCGGTGGACGGTGCCAGGTCGGCGGAATAGGCAAACCGGCCGATCACGCCCTCAGCCAGCCGTTCACTTGTTGAAAAGGTCCGATAGCCGAGGGCGTCCCCGGTAGCCGTAAAGAGCCGGACGTCGCCAAAACGCTTCGACAACCCGGTCGCTGGCCCGTAATCGTCCAACAGAGTGAAATTGCGCGGATGGATCCGTCTGAACGCCTGATTGAAGCTGCCAGAAACGTTGGTTACGGCCGTCTTGCCCGGCCTTACCTGAATGTGAATGTCGAGGTCTTGTGACACCACATTGCTCGGAGCGCCGAGCGAGATCACCAATGTGGCGAGGGCGAAAAGAAAGACTTTGTACCTTTTTGACATCTAACGCGGTCGGGGAATAAAATGTTGGTTTGCTGACCGATGCCAACAATATGACAAATACATCACTAGGGTAAAGGATTCGATGAGCCTAATCAAAGTTATCATTTTTGCAATGATCTTCGTCGTCAGCCTCTTGATGCTGGGGCGATTCTTTTTTTAGGTTGAAATAGTTTTGATAAATGAGAGCGGTCGCGTTGACCGCTTTTTTCTTTTTATGGTTGAGATGAGGAAGATCGAGCGTGCATTGATCAGCGTTTCCGACAAGGCGGGCCTTTCGGAACTGGCCGCTGTCCTCGCGGGCTTTGGCGTTGAGATAGTATCTACCGGCGGTACCGCCGGGGCATTGCGCGCGAGTGGTCTAACCGTTACCGATGTAGCAGAGATTACTGGTTTCCCGGAGATGATGGATGGGCGTGTGAAGACCCTGCATCCTAAGATCCACGGGGCATTGCTCGGTGTTCGCCACAATGCGGATCACCTCGCCTCGATGCACAACCATGGGATCTCGCCGATCGATCTCCTCGTAGTCAACCTCTATCCGTTCGAGAGAACGATCGCGAAAGAAGGCGTTTCCGTCGAAGAAGCGATCGAGAATATCGACATCGGCGGGCCGGCGATGATACGGTCGGCGGCAAAGAATTGGCGCTCTGTCGCGGTTGTGACCAAGCCGGAAGATTATCCAGACACTATCCGGGAGTTACGTGCGAATGACGGCTCGATTTCGCTTGAGACCAAGGCCCGGCTCGCGGCTGAGGCATACGCCCTCACCTCTGAGTACGATCGGAAGATCGCGGAATACCTTTCGCAAGAGATAACCCGCGAGCGTCATCACGATCCGCTACCCTGCGATGCGCCGTTTGGCGAATCTTACAACATTTATCTCGGCAAGGTCCGTGATCTCAGATACGGCGAAAACCCGCACCAAAGGGCCGCGCTCTACACCGCCGACGAGACCGATGGCATTGCTAACGCCGAGCAGATTCACGGCAAAGAGATGTCATTTAACAACTACCTCGATGCAGATGCAGCGTGGGATCTGGTCAATGACTTTGATGAGTTGGCGGTCGCGATCATAAAGCACACAAACCCGTCGGGCGTCGGTGTCGGGACGACCGTTGACGAGGCTTACGCCCGAGCGCTCGCGACCGATCCAGTTTCGGCGTTTGGCGGTATTGTCGCGTTTAACCGGAAGGTAGATGCCAAGGCTGCCAGGTCGGTGATCGAAATATTCTCTGAGGTCGTCATCGCACCGGAGTTTGACTACGAGGCAATTGAGATCCTCAAGACCAAAAAACACTTGCGCATATTGCGGGCCATGCCTGAGGCGGGGTTCTATTCGAAGCGGCAGTATCGCCAAATCTCCGGAAGCGGCTTTCTTGTGCAGGAAGCGGACAGGCATCACCTCAACGAAAGTGATATTCGCATCACTACGGATCGCCGGCCGACGGATGATGAAGTCCGTGCAATGATGCTGGGCTGGAGCGTATGCAAACACGTCAAATCGAACGCAATTGTATTGGCAAACGAGACCGGGACGCTTGGCGTCGGCGCGGGGCAGATGAACCGTATCGACTCGGTCCGGATCGCGGCGATGCGGGCAGAACGGTTCGGCCTGACGCTGAAAGGATCGGCACTGGCGTCGGATGCATTTTTTCCTTTTCGTGAGAATGTTGACCAAGCGGCACAATTGGGCATTACGGCGATCATTCAGCCTGGCGGCTCGATCAAGGACGATGAGTCGATCGCGGCAGCCAATGAGCACGGCATCGCGATGCTCTTTACCGACGTGCGGCATTTCAAGCACTAGTCTGAAAGGCATTATTGGTTCATACGGATCCCTGACCCCGCGCTGTAAAGCTTGACAGTATCTTGTATCTGTGTTTAAACTGAACCCAATTAGAACGACTGAAGGAACGCTCGATTGGTTTTTTGAATTGGAAAACCTTCGGGTGTTTTGTCGTTTTACCGAACTACCCCCAACCAAGTTAGGAGAAACATTATGAAACGATTGACCCTGATAGTTACAACCATCACCGCTGCCATTTGGCTCGCGGGTTGCCAGCCCGCCGCAAATGCTCCGGCGAACACGACAAATACAAACACCAATAGCGCGAAACCCGTGGCCGCCGCTCCTACCGTCGATAATTTAATGGCGATGGAAAAGGCCGCCAATGAGGCTTGGTCCAAAGCCGACGGTAAATGGTTCCAGGACAACCTATCCGACAAATTCGTCATGTATATGAACGGGATGCGTCTCGATCGCGACTCGTCCATCAAGATGGTCTCGTCGAGCAAATGCGATGTCAAAAAGATGGACCTGACCGAGCCGCAGATGGCGAAGATCAATGACGACACTTACGTGATCACCTACAAGGGTGCCTTCGACGGTACGTGCACCATGGACGGCAAGACGGAAACGCTTCCGCCCAATGTTCGAGCGGCGAGCGTTGTCACACGAAGCGGCGACAAGTGGCTGGCAGTCTGGCACGGCGAGAACCCGATAATCGACCCGAAAGCTCCGCCGCCACCACCACCGGCCAAGGCCGATGAGAAGAAACCAGCCTCGGCCAAGCCGGCTGACAAGAAGACCGACACGAATACGGCCGCCAAATCCAATTCGGCAGCTAATACGAATCCAGCACCGGCGGCTCCCGCCAAATCGGCCAACACCGACGCTCTTGCCAAGCTGCACCAGAGCGGTTGGGAAGCATGGAAGAATAAGGACGCCAGCTTCTTTCAGACTAACCTGACCTCCGGCTTTGTCTTTAGCGACCCGACGGGCGGCTGGCACACAAAGGCTGAAGCCATAAAATTCTGGACCGAGACAATGAAATGCGAAGGCGTCACTAAGGTCGCATTTACCGACGCCGTAGCTACCAGCATCTCGCCCACGCTCGAGCTGCTCACGGGCAAGGGCACGGCCGACGGCACCTGCGATGGCCAAAAGAACAGCGATCTCTATACGACCGCGTTCTACGTT
>DATLNN010000049.1:0-6546 GCA_035536695.1 Pyrinomonadaceae bacterium
AACCTCATGCTGGCAATGAAAGAACGCATCGATGGCTTGAAATGGATGAGCGCTGCTACGAAGAAAGAAGCCCAGCTAAAACTCTCGACCTTCAAACGAAAGATCGGCTATCCGGACGTGCTGCGCGGCTATAAGGGGTTGTCGATGGATCGCGAATCCTACGCCGGCAACATCCTGCGGTCGGGCCGCTTTCAGGCAAAACGCAATCTCGAGGACCTAGGCAAACCCCGCGACCGTATGAGATGGGGCTTCTCGCCGCCGACGGTAAACGCTTCGTACAGCAGCACGGACAACGTCATTACGTTTCCCGCCGGTATTCTCCAGCCGCCGTTCTTTAATTTCGATGCCGACGACGCCATCAATTACGGTGCTATTGGCGGCGTCATCGGTCACGAGATCACCCACGGTTTCGACGACCAGGGCAGCCGGTTCGACGCCGACGGCAACCTTAAAATGTGGTGGACAGCTGAGGACCGGGCCAAATTCGAAGAGCGTGCCGCGTGTGTCGTCAACCAGTTCAATGAGTTCGAGGTTCAGCCGAACCTCTTTATCAGCGGCAAACTGACGCTCGGCGAGAATATCGGCGATTTCGCCGGCCTGACAGTCGCGTATCACGCGTTCAAGAAGTCGCTCGAGGGCAAGCCGCGTCCGAAAGACATCGACGGCTTCACACCCGAACAGCGTTTCTTCCTCGGCTGGGCCCAGGTCTGGGCCGGCAAATACACCCCCGAGGCCGAACGCACCCAAGTCGCCGGCAACCCGCATAGCTTACCCCGCTGGCGTGTAAACGGCCCCCTCTCAAACATGCCCGAATTCGCCGAGGCCTTTGCCTGCAAAGCACCCACGAAGATGGTTCGAGAAAAGGGCTGCGAGATCTGGTAATAAGACAAACGAGGAATATTAGCCGCAGATTTACGCAGATAAGAAATGATTTCTGATCTGCGTTATCCGCGTATCTGCGGCTAAGTTTTCTTCGCGATCCGCGCTCAAGCCCCTGAACGCGTAGGTACCGCACTCGCCCTGACCGCTTGTCAGATGTCCCACTTGTCCCGGGTGGTCCGGCTGTGCCATTTGTCCAGCAGAGGCCTTTGTTAACCCGCCTCAGGGACCGCCCAGGATCTCGCGCCATTACCTAACTTTTTTTGAATTTTCAAAGATCCAATACAGATCCATAACTCTATACGAACACGTAGCACGGATTGTTCCGGATATTATGTATGCAACTCGGTTTCACGACGGTTTTTCCATCATTGTCAATTCGGCGGCCACACGCTTACACCGCAGGCCTCCATGGGTTTTCCTTATTCGAAAATCCCCTTTATCAGCCTGTTCGTTTCCAGAGGCCGTTGGTCATTGGTAGTTCCCCATGGAATAAAATCGGCGCCGCCCGAGCTTCGCAGGATTTGCCAAATGAGCTGCCCGCCGACGTTGCGAATTGCGACGATGTCGGTTTTACCGTCGCCGTCGTAATCGCCGACCACAATCTCGTCTTCGGGCGGCGTTGATCTGCCCCACGTCAGATAGGCTTGCTGGCCGTCAGAGCTGCGAAGAACGGCGAAAAGGTATTGACCGTTAACGGGGCGCGCGATGCCGATGTCTTGTTTGCCGTCGCCGTCGATATCGATGGGGGCGAATAAGAAAAAGGAATCGCCGGGGCTGCCCCAGAATACAACGCGCTGAGCGCCGCCGGAGCTTTCACGGATATACCAAACATAATTGGATCCCTGTAATCTCACGACGCCAAGATCGGCTCTACCGTCGCCGTCGTAATCGCCGACCGCTACCGTGTCGCCCGTGGTCCCGAATTGTTCATATCGCGGATTGCCAGTGGAACTCTCGATTATGTACCAAAACCCGGTCGATCTGCGAAACACGGCGATGTCCGATACTCCGTCACCGTCGTAATCCGCCGGGGCAATCAGATCGTCGACCGCCGGTGTTGAAAGACCCCACTGCACATTGCGCACGGTATTACTTCGAGTTTGTAAGATACTCCAGAACAGCCTACCCGAGCTCTGATCGAGCCTGAACAGGACCGGATCGCCCCTGCCATCTCCGTCAAAATCACCAGTTAAATTGAACCAGGTGTCATTCGTGGCGCCAAAACCATTGACCTGGAGGGTGTTCGTCATACTTTGGCGGGTGTAAAATCTCTGATCGGACGCCCTAAAGACCGTCGGATCGGTTCGACCGTCGCCATCGAAGTCAAAGACCGTATTTGCCTTCTTAATCTGTCCGCGAATCTCGCCGCCGGGAAAGTTGACGGTGTGAAGATTCACATACAAGCGATTTTCGCGAAGCTGCGTGAGCTGGGCCGCGGTGATCGTAAAAGGCCCTGCCGTGAAGGAACCCGAGGTGCCTCCGCTTGCGGCTGGAAAACCAAACAAGACAGGTGAATTTATCCCAACGCCGCCACCCGCGCCGCCGCCCGCCACACCATGGATATGCCCGGCCATCAGCGTGCTGCCCAGCCCCGTGTATGTGCACGACGCGCTGATCGACGTCTGAGCCGTATTAAGGGTAATGAGGCAGGTGCCAAAACCCGCAGAGTTATTGGCGGGGACCTCCTGCGGCCCGTTCATATGCGAAACAAATTTTAGCTGGGCTGAACAAGAAATAGCCAGCAACAGCGCCAATGACGAACCTAGAAGTATCTTTTTCATGCTTTTTCCTCCCGGAAAATCTACTAGCCGGAGACTTGTTTTCACGCTTTCGCGGGGCCTCTGATATCACTCCGCGTCGGGCGTCGTTGAACGCTGAGAAGCAAATCCGCGAAGGAAGCCGGGCGAACTTATTCGAGATCGTTGAGTCAGATGGTTACATAGATTCCATTCTGCCGCAACTATTTTCGGGCCCGGCGCAGTCTCGAAGAAGAAGGGGGCCGTGGGATAAAGCGCGGGATCCCGGCCGTCGATCACCTTTAGCCGAACCTGTTATGATTCGTCGTCCATCCCCTTGGCCCGCCATCCGAGCCAAACGATGTTTCTTGTCCCATGTCCCATTTGTCCCGCATGTCCTGCCGTCCCATTTGTCCCGCAGAGTGTATCGTCAATAGCGTCAGCACCTCGCTCAAGGCAGTCCCCGCTTTTGTCGCCAGGTTTTTTTAAATTTCAAAGATCCAATAACACCAAGGACACTATACGAAATTGTCGCACAGATTGTTCCGCATACTGTAGATAACACAGAACGGGCGTGGCGAACCTTCCTTCTCCTCTCATGTGCTAGGAACCGGAGGTTGCCAATCAGGACGCGTGTCATTCAACCGGATGCAGGATACGGCCGCTGGCGGCCGTGACGTGGCTTTTCGCGATACGATTTGAAGGCTCCGCAGCAATGTGGAGCTTTCCTAAGTACCGGCGTTCAACGGGCTTATCTTAAACATTTGGCGCAGTTGCCGTTTGCTTCCGTGATGACGAGTTTGATGTCTTTGACGTTACCTTTCAACGGAATGTCGACAAACTCTGCATGGCGCTGTTGGCCAACCGGCTGTTGAACGACTGCCTTGACTCGATACATGATACCGTCGAGCAGCGTCAGCGAGAAGCGTCCGTCCTTTCCCGCGTCGAAACCGCGTCCTCCTACTTCCATGCCCTCGACCAAAATCACCATTGCGCCGGGGGCCGGCTTGCCATCAGGAAATGTGACGATGCCGTCGATCTTTCGCTCGGAAAGTTTCGCGGGCAACTGAAAATCGAGGTCCTTAATCAGACCGCCCTCGGCTATCATTACCGGTATAGCGTCTTCCAGTATAGGTGTGCCGGGGTAGAAGGTGCGTGGAAATTTATTAGACTCGCTCGATAACGTGCTGAGTCGAACACCAAGGTAGTAATTACCGGGAGGAATGCTGCGAAAATCGAACCGCCCGTCCTCATCGAGGTGTGTAAACTGATGGTCTCGGAAATGACGTTCTTTGATCTGCTCGACCGGCACAAGGCTGACGAGAAGATCTTTCAACGACTCGCCGTTTGCGCTGATCACGCGGCCGCTAATGGAATTCTCCCGTGTCACGTGGAAACTCCGTATTGAACAGCCTTTTTCCGGAACAATTACTTTAGATTCCTTTTCACCTGTAAGCCCGTCGGGTACAGCCATGCGCAGGGTATATTCACCAGGCAAAAGGTCGGCCAGTTGGTACTTCCCTTCGGCATCCGTCCTCGTTTCGAATTTACCGCTTTTGCCCTCAGCCATTACGGTGATGTTAGCCAGCGGCGGCGGGGGTCTATACTCATCGTCAGCCCTGCGGGGCCTGTATTGGCTGATCCACCCCGAAATACTTCCGACCGGTTTTGCTTTTGAAAGAGAGTCGATATACGCAATGTCCTCTGCTGCTTTTGCAAGCGACTTCGTCAGTGTGCAGATGCCCGTGGACAACTGTCCATCCTCGCCCTTATACGCGTAAACGAGATAGTCCTCATCCACCTTGAAGTCGTATCCACAATCTCCGCCGCCAGCGCCCGTTCGGACCTCCGTAACACCGTTGACGCCACCCCGATGGCCATTGAACACCGTAAATTTTACAGTACGCGGTCCATACGAAAAGGCGTTGTCGCCATGTTCGATCTTTGTGGTCTTGATCTCCGTGACCCGTCCGCTAAATACTACTGGCGTACTCCAAAAGGCTTGACAAGGCGGGCCCGGTGCAATGCAAGAGCATGCACTGATCGTGAAGGGCATAAGTACGAGGGTCACAAAAGCGAAGGTGATAGAGATCTTTAGGAAGCGCATAAGTTTTTGTGCCGTTGGACGACCTGTGTTTCAAATACGATGAAGATCTCGATGTAACGGTTGCGTTTAGAGGATTTACATAGCCTTAACAGAAAAACCCGTCATGCAGGGGCTGTTGAATTTATTCATTAAAATGGGCGGTCGGTTCACATTCGACATAGCCAGAAATTTACCTTGGTGAGCCTTGGTTTGTAAGCATTAGAGTTCGTCGTCCTCAACTTCGATCTTCATTGCTTCATCGATGTTGAAGACCTCGTCATCGAGGGTCTCTTCGGCGTCGAGGTCGATGTCTTCGTCGAGGAAGGCTCCGTCGTCGACTATTTCGGGTTCCAGGAGCGGGAGCGGGAGGCCGCCGCGGATGTAGTCGCCCATTTCGTCGAACTCATCCTGCTGCGGCCGGTTTTCGGTGGCATCATAGGCGACCTTGACGTTGCGGTAGTACTTCATACCGGTGCCGGCCGGGATGAGGCGGCCCATGATGACGTTCTCCTTGAGGCCGCGGAGATAGTCGATGCGGCCTGAGATGGCCGCCTCGGTCAGAACGCGGGTCGTTTCCTGGAAGCTGGCCGCCGAGATGAACGAATCGGTCGAGAGCGAGGCTTTCGTGATACCTAAAAGCAGAGGTTCGCCTACCGATGTCTGGCCACTCTCGTCCTGAACGCGGCGGTTCTCGTCCTCATAGCGGAAGCGGTCAACCTGTTCTTCGAGCAGGAACTCGGTGTCGCCGACCTCCTTGATCTTGACCCAGCGAAGCATCTGGCGAACGATCACCTCGATGTGCTTGTCGTTGATGTTCACGCCCTGCAGGCGGTAGACCTCCTGGATCTCATTCACCAGGTAATTCTGCAGCGCGCCGGTACCGAGAACACGCAGGATGTCGTGCGGATTCAGCGGGCCGTCCATCAGAGGTTCGCCTGAGCGGACACGGTCGTCCTCCTGAACGTTGATGTGCGTGCCGCGCGGGATGTCGTATTCGCGCTCCGAGCCGTCATCGCCGATGATGATGATCTTGCGTTTACCCTTTGAGATCGGCCCGAATTTCACGACGCCGTTGATTTCGGACATGACCGCCGTTTCACCCGGCCGGCGAGCTTCGAAAAGCTCGACGACACGCGGCAGACCGCCGACGATGTCTTTTGTCTTGGTCGTTTCACGCGGGATCTTGGCGATAACGTCGCCCGGCTCGACCTCCTGGCCGTCCTCGACGATCAGGTTGGCACGGATCGGCATCTGATAGGTCTTTTGGACCTTGTTGCCGCTGCGGATCTCGAGACGGGGCTGATTTTTCTCATCAGAGTCCTTTACAACGAGACGTTTCTGGCCCGTGACCTTATCGATCTCTTCCTCGACCGTTTTGCCTTCCTTCAGGTCCTGGTACTTAACGACGCCCTTAACCTCGGTCAGAATGGCGAACGTGAACGGGTCCCATGTGACGAGCACGTCGTCCTCTTTGACCTTCTGCCCGTCTTTGACGTGGACCTCGGCACCGTAAACAACCTTGTAATGGGCGACCTCGCGTCCGCGTTCGTCAACGAGGGCAAGCTCGGATTGACGGCGCATCGAGACCATCTCCCCAGCTCGGTTTTTGACAACTTTTAGATCGCCGAGGTAGCGGACCGTGCCGTCCATTGCGGCAGCGTGTTTGGTCTCCTGTTCGAGCCGCGCCGTGCCGCCGACGTGAAACGTACGCATCGTAAGTTGTGTGCCGGGCTCGCCGATCGACTGTGCGGCGATGACGCAGACCGCTTCGCCGATCTCGACCGTGTGCCCGGTCGCCAGGTTTCGGCCATAGCATTTGACGCAGATACCCCGTCGGGATTC
>DATLNN010000050.1:0-5540 GCA_035536695.1 Pyrinomonadaceae bacterium
GTTGAGGCCGGAGGCCTGTTCGTGACAGTGGGCAACAATGCGGCTATACCGATCGATTTCGGTATCGCGGACGGAGTTTCTATCCAGAATTCGACGACGCTGATGGCCCGAGGCTCGATCTTTAACGCCAACTTCGCCGACCGCAAAAGCCCCATCTCATATGGCTACGATGAAAAGCTGGCTGTCTATTTTAATCAGTCACCGCTGTTTCAGGTCGGCGGAGGCGGAGGCTTTGGCGGCGGAGGCGGTGGTGGCCCGCAGCCGGGAGCTTCGCCTGCTTCGAGGCCAACAGGGCGAGGGAGCACCGACGACCCGGACGTAGTTCAGGGTCGGGATCAATACACCCCGCCGCCAGCTGCGAGCCCAACGCCCAATCCTAACGCGACGCCGCTGGCAATGCAGCCGCGTGTCGTTCTCAGGTTTGCGCCCGAAAAAGAGCTGCTCGTCAGCGGAATGCTGGCCGGCGGCAGTGAGCTGGCCGGGCGGCCGGCGGTCGTCGATGTACCGGTCGGCCGCGGGCACGTCGTGATGTTTGCCAACAACCCGATGTGGCGTCATCAAACGAACGGCAGCTTTTCACTTTTGTTCAATGCGATCCTTAATTTTGACAATTTGGGCGTCGGCCGTACGGCGGCAAGACCTGCGGGCCCGGCGCGTCCGACAGCCGAAACAAACGAGGAAAACTGAGCGTATAAAACGACAGCAGGATCTATAAATTTTCAGGAGTGTTGTAAATGAAAGTATTTTTGTGTTTAGGGATCGCTTTTATTGTGATAGTGATCGGCAATGTCGTCATAGTTGCGCAAGACAATATGAAGCCACCTGTTCCGAAGAAAGAGGCCAAGGTTCTGAAGATCCACGGATATGAGATCGTGGATAACTACGCGTGGATGCGCGACAGGAATAAGGAAAAGGACCCGGCGATCATCGAGTATCTGACCGCCGAGAATAAGTACACCGAGTCGTTCATGGGTAAGCATCAGGGCTTTGTTGATTCGCTCTACAAGGAAATGCTCGGCCGCATCAAGCAGACCGATCTGAGCGTGCCTGTAAAGATGGGCGACCACTGGTATTTCAATCGCACGGAAGAGGGAAAGCAGTATCCGACCTTCCTGCGGAGCAAGTCGAAAGACGGCTCCGATGCCGAAATTTTGCTCGATCAGAATGAGATGGCGAAGGGCTTTAAGTATTTTGCGATCGGCGCGTTCGAACCGAGCGACGACGGCAGTATGCTGGCCTTTTCGACTGATACGAACGGCTATCGGCAGTACACGCTGCAGTTCAAGGACCTGAAGACGGGCAAGATACTAGCCGATAAGATCGAGCGAGCAACGTCGATCGAGTGGACGCCGGATGGCAAATGGCTTTTTTATGCCCAGGAAGATCCGGTCTCTAAGCGCACCGACAAGGTGTTTCGCCACAAGGTCGGCTCGACTGAGGCCGATGTGCTGGTTTACGAGGAAAAGGACAACCTGTTCGGCGTCGGTATAGGCCGATCGCGCGATAAGAAGATGTTCTTTATGGGCTCGGGCGCGGCGACGATGAACGAGGTGCGATACCTGAGCGCCGACAATCCGCTGGGCGAGTGGAAGGTCCTCAGCCCGAGGCGTGAGAACCACGAATACGCGGCGACATATGACAACGGCGAGTTTTTTATTCTGACAAATAAGGACGCCGAGAACTTTAAGGTCGTCAAGGCACCGGCGAGTGACCCGAGTGAAAAGAATTGGGTCGATTACATTGCTCATAACCCGGCGATCAAGATTAACAACATCAGCTTCTTTAAAGATTACGCCATTGTCTCAGAGGTCGAGAACGGACTCGAGTATGTAAAGGTCATGGACCTAAAAACGCGGCGGGCACCGCAGCGCATCGAGACCCCTGAGAGTGTTTATACGATGGGCCTGTCGAATAATCCGGAGTATGACACGCCGGTCGTTCGCTACAATTATTCGTCGATGATCACGCCGAATACGACGTTTGAATACGATCTTAAGAGCCGCGCGAGCACCGCCATTAAGGTCCAGGAGATACCGAGCGGACACGACAAGAACAATTACGAGACCACGCGTGTCTGGGCAACGGCTCGAGACGGCGTAAAAGTGCCGATCTCGATAATCATGAAGAAAGGCACAAAACTCGACGGCCAGGCGCCCATGCTGCTTTATGCATACGGTTCGTACGGTGCCTCGATGACGCCTAGTTTTTCGACGGCCAGGCTCAGTCTGGTCGATCGTGGAATGATATACGCCATCGCCCATATTCGCGGCGGCTCGGAGCTGGGTGAGAAGTGGCGTCAGGACGGCAGAATGTTCAAGAAGGTGAACACCTTTAATGACTTTGTCGATTCGGCGAAATGGCTCATCTCTAATAAATACACATCGCCTGACCGGCTGGTCATACAGGGCGGCTCGGCTGGCGGCCTGTTGATGGGTGCGGTGGTAAACCAGGCGCCCGAGCTCTTCAAGGCCGTTATCGCCCAGGTCCCATTCGTGGACGTGATGAACACCATGCTCGACGAAAGCCTGCCGCTCACGACCGGTGAGTGGATCGAGTGGGGAAACCCCAACGACAAAAAGGCGTGGGACTATATGATCACCTACTCGCCATACGAAAACATAAAGGCGCAGAAGTATCCGAATATGCTCATTGAGGTTTCCCTCAACGACAGCCAGGTGCCATATTGG
Source organism: Pyrinomonadaceae bacterium (assembly GCA_035536695.1). Classification (GTDB taxonomy): domain Bacteria; phylum Acidobacteriota; class Blastocatellia; order Pyrinomonadales; family Pyrinomonadaceae; genus OLB17. The sequence continues at coordinate 2,688 of DATLNN010000050.1, forward strand.
GAAGGCGCAAAATGGGCCGCCAAGCTACGCGAGATGAAGACCGACAACAATGTCATTCTCCTGAAAACAAACATGGGCGCCGGCCACGGCGGTGCGTCAGGCCGATATGACAGGTTGAAGGAGATCGCATTCGATTACGCTTACGCGTTGACTCAGGTTGGGATAACTAAATAGAACGGTAAGACGATCAAGAAAGGCGGTGCGGGGTGAGTCGGCGCCGCCTTTCTCTTACGTTGCGTTATCGGGCCCTGTCGCGGCCGTCCACGATTGGCGTCTTACAATTTTCGGCATATCCGATTCAGCAAAAAAAGTGGAGGTGTTCATGAGGTCTATTCTGATTCTCCTGGTATTGGCCATGGTGGTGATGGGTTGCGGGCGGTTTGGGGCAGATGGCGGCACCGCGGGTAACAGTTCCGCGAACGCGAAGGCGGTACCGGCGCCAGTGACCAAGCTGGTGGACCTGCCGGCATTGTTAGGCAAATCGGTGGACGAGATGAACACTATAATCGGCCAGCAGCAAAAGGAGAGCGTCGGCTCCGTGAGGTACAAACTCCCGAAGGGCCACGTTTACGCGGGGCTCGATAAAGATAAGAAGGCAGTTTTGGTCAGCTTTACATTTGAGACACAGACGGCGGAGGGCATGTCGTTCTCGGGCTATCCGACCGCCGAGCAGCTCGGCCAGGCCGTCGGACTAGAAATCAAAGGCACCCCGAGTCCCATATCGAAGTACGAGGACAAATATTACGACTTTATGGTAGCCGGTAAGAAATGCGAGCTGAGCGTCACCAAACTGCTGGAGGCCTACAATGAAGCCAAACTTTATTGCCCGGAGGCGGCAAGGTGAACTATGGTGCTTTCACGCAGCGCCCGGAACGGCGTCCCGTGATGGCACATTCTCATGAAGCCGCCCCGATTCTGCATCCTTGCATTCACCACGGAGGCTAGTGGAAATCGATTTTCCAGAAACTCAAGGTGAAGAGAAGGTGGATTTCCGTCATCCAGCCGTCTGCCCTTAACTTCGGCTATGGTGAAGAGGTTCGCTTCTTTGAAGGCTAATTTGATCTTGTCTCCACCGGAACGTCGAGGCTCGTGCTGGGTCGATGCTCCTCCTGCGGCTATGTCTATGGTGACAGTGACGTCCCGGCTGATCGTATTCTCGTCTTTGCGCATGTAGCAAAGCGTGACCGACGCGCAGAAACGCGAGTGTTAACGAGCGTGCTCATAACGAGCGTACAGGAATCAAACACAAACGCGAGTGTGGCAAGCGTGCCCTTTCCAGATGCACGCTTCTTACACTCGCGTTTTCGTCCGTATCGGCCGAATTACTTGCCGGGATCTATTTGTCTCTTGCCGGGAACAGGCTTGGGTCCGGTTCGGATCGGACGATGTTGCTCATCTGATAGGTCTGTTCGCCGGTTCTGGGGTCGGTGCGTTTGGAATAGACGAGCACGCCCAGTTCTTTTGACCACCAGGTTTCCGACGTTACGACGATGTCGCGTTCGTTGCCGACGGCGCCCGGAGCAAACGTGGTCGTGAGACGAACTCCATCCGCCTGGACACCGCCGAAATCGCGCGTTCCCAAGCTTTCTTTACTCGTTTGGAATTTGCCGTCTTGTGCAGACTTAGGCAGCATAACGCGGATCGCCTCGGCGTCACCGCCCAGGCGGACGCCCTCGCCGGCGACGGTCGCCTCTATCTTTGAGAGGACGACGCGCTTCGCTTCGTCGTTGCCGGTGGTGACGATGGTGACGCCCGATCCATCCGGTGTTCCTGCCACCGCGGCCCGCGACACCGCTCCCATCTCAGCATCAAACTTTGTCGTAAATACGTGTTTGCCGTCGCCGGTTCCGAGGGCAACGACCGCTGGGCTGGCAATTCCGCCGCCAAAAACTAACGGGCGCGCAAATCCTTCGCCGGCCTGTCCGCTCGTGATGTCGCGGCGGATGCGGCCCTGACTGTTCCGCGCCATTTTGCCCGTCCAACTCTGCACGATCCGATTGCCGTCAGGCAAGATCCTGACCGTCTCGCCGCTTTCGTCGGCCGAGAACGGCGCGTTTTTCGTAACGCCCGCGATGATGAGGTCAGTGGCCATCGCTCCCTGAACTGCAACGCGGGCGGGCTTGGCCTGGCTCTGGCCCAAGGCGCACACGACACTCGCGCCGAGAATTAGTGTTCCAAATAATAACTTCATTGATATTTCTCCTTTTCTATGTGTTCTGTCTGGACGTACTCGTACCCAGCCGCATCCGGCGTTTCCGGCGGCGATCAGCCTGCAAAACAGGCTCTTAACCAGGTTACTGCTACTGATGACGAACGAAAGCGGCAAGGCGTTACAAAAAATAGAGCGAAACGTGAAGCTAAACTGAACCACGAAATAACACAACACTTCGTGTCGTTCCGTGCCTTTACTGTCAACTCTTAACGGGGCCCATTAGTTAGTGCCCATGTCGTACCGGGCTAAGCTCCAACGAGACTTTATCGGTACTCAGGGCGCCTTTGGTGCGTAGATCGCGGGTTTGCCGTTTAAGGGGTGCGCTGTTTCGTAGGTGTGTGCGAGATTGAGCAGATCGCCTTCAGACCAGAAATTGCCGACGAGCTGAACGCCGATCGGCAGACCGTTGTCCGATAGGCCGCAGGGGACACTGATGGCAGGAACGCCGGCGAGGTTGGCGGAGACGGTGTAGATATCGCTGAGGTACATGGCGAGCGGATCGTCAGTGCGTTCGCCGATCTTGAAGGCGACCGACGGGGAAGTCGGGGTGAGGATAACGTCGCATTTTTCGAAGGCGAGCTCGTAGTCGCGTTTAACAAGGGCACGGACCTTTTGAGCTTTTGCGTAATAGGCGTCGTAGT